>CAXNKI010000044.1:0-8112 GCA_964202645.1 Alphaproteobacteria bacterium
GGCGGATCGCTGGTGGGGCCAGCGCAAGTCAGTGGTGTTCGGCGGAGTTTCGCTCGCCTTTGGCCACTTGTGCATGGCTTACGAAGGCTTGCAGGGCGCAGCTGACCCGCTGGTCAAGCAGGCTGATCCTGCGATCAACGTGTTCTGGCTGGCGCTGGCGCTGATTGCGGTCGGCACCGGCTTTCTCAAGGGCAACATCTCGGTGATCGTCGGGCGGCTCTACAAGATGACCGATATGCGCCGCGACGGCGCATTCACCATCTTCTACATGGGGGTCAACGCCGGGGCTTTCTTCGGCACGGTGCTTGTCGGCTATCTCGGCGAGACTATCGGCTGGTCTTGGGGCTTCGGTCTTGCCGGCATCGGCATGGTGCTGGGGCTGATTATTTTCGTCATTGGCAGGCCTGCGCTCAAAGGCGAGGGCGAGCCGCCCGTGCCGCTGGCGCGCCCGATGGAGCTCAAGCTCCAGGCCACTGGCATAGCGGCGGTTGGCGTGGTGTTTTTGCTGATCCAGGCGCAGGAAGTGGTCCAGACCCTGCTGATCATCACCGGCATTGCCATGCTGGCCTACACCGCGTGGGAAGCATGGAAACTGCCCAAAGAAGCCCGCGAGCGTATTTTCGCCATGCTGTTTCTGATCGGGCTCAATCCGCTGTTCTGGGGCCTGTTCGAGCAGGCAGGCGGCAGCATGAACCTCTACACTGACCGCTATGTTGATCGCGCCGGGGTTCCCACCAGTCTGTTCCAGTCGATCAATCCGATCTACATAATCGCGCTTGCCCCGATGTTCGCCATGCTGTGGCAGGGGTTGGCGAAGCGCGGGCTGGAACCCAGCGCGCCGGCCAAATTCGGGCTCGCGCTGGCGCAAGTCGGGCTCGGTTTCCTCGTCTTTGTGTGGGGCGCGGGCCCCGAGGGCACGATGACCCCGGTGGCGTTCGTTTTCCTCATCTACCTGCTCCACACCACCGCAGAGCTATGCCTTTCGCCAGTTGGCCTCTCGGCAATGGCCCGGCTCGCGCCGCTGCATATAGCGAGCTTCGTCATGGGTGCCTGGTTCTACATGACTGCGGTCGGGCAGTTCGTCGCCGGCAAGATCGGAGAAGCGACCGGGGGTGAGAGCGGCACGATGTCACGCGCGTTAGTGCTGGATATCTACAATACCATTGGCTGGGTGGCGATCGGTGTGGCGGCGCTGGTGCTGATTGTCTCGCCCGTGGTCAAACGCTGGATGCACCTCGACACGCTGGAGGACTAGTCGAACAGCGAGCTGACCGAGCTTTCATCGGCAATCCGGCGGATCGCCTCGCCGATCAGCGGCGCGATGGTCAGCACGCGGATGCGCGGGCAGTCGCGCGTCGCGTCGGTCGCCAGAATCGAATCGGTGATCACCAGCTCCTTCAGCGCCGAGGCAGCGACGCGTTCGACCGCTTTGCCCGATAGCACGCCGTGGCTGATATAGGCTGAAACACTGGTTGCGCCTGCCGCCATCAGCGCTTCGGCAGCGTTGCACAGGGTGCCGCCCGAATCGATAATGTCGTCGATCAGGATGCAGGCGCGGCCCTTCACATCGCCGATGATGTTCATCACTTCCGATTCGCCCGCGCGCTCGCGGCGTTTGTCGACAATGGCCAGCGGCGCATTGTCGAGCCGCTTGGCGAGCGCCCGCGCGCGCACCACACCGCCCACATCGGGCGAGATGACCATCAGTGGTTCGGTGCCGTAATGTGTCTGGATATCCGCGGCCATCACCGGCGCGCCATAGAGATTGTCGGTGGGGATATCGAAGAAACCCTGGATCTGCCCGGCATGCAGATCGACCGCGAGCACCCGGTCTGCCCCCGCCGTGGTGATCAGGTTCGCCACGAGTTTAGCCGAAATCGGCGTGCGTGGCCCTGGTTTGCGGTCCTGCCGGGCATAGCCGAAATAGGGCATCACCGCAGTAATCCGCTTGGCCGATGCGCGGCGCAGCGCATCGATGCAGATCAGCAGTTCCATCAGATTGTCATTGGTCGGAAACGAGGTCGACTGCACAACAAACACATCTTCGCCGCGCACGTTCTCATGGATTTCGACAAAGACTTCCTCGTCGGCGAACCGGCGCACCGAGGCGTCGGTGAGCGGCAGCTCAAGATAGGCCGCTATGGCCCGCGCAAGCGGCAGATTGGAATTGCCGGCCATGAGTTTCATGTGTGTGCTCCCCGGGACTGCGCGCGATTCGCTGCGGCGGCTCTAGCCGGGCGTCGCTGGATTGCAATATTGGCGCCCGGGAGAAGTGGGGATTGAGAGCTAGCTACCGGCATTCGCCAACAGCATCCGCGCTCAACGACCCTTGCGGTGCTCGCCCTTGACCCACCGCACGGTACCCGAGCTGGCCCGCATCACCACGCTCTCGGTGGTCATCGTGCCGTCCTTGCGGCGGTGGACCCCGGCCAGCAGGGAGCCGTCGGTAACACCCGTCGCGGCGAAGATGCAGTCCCCCTTCGCCAGTTCCTCCAGCACATAGATCTTGTTCAGATCCTCGATGCCCCATTTGCGGGCACGGCTGCGTTCGTCGTCGTTACGGAACAGCAAGCGGCCGTTGAACTGGCCGCCGACGCAGCGCAATGCGGCGGCTGCCAGCACGCCTTCGGGCGCGCCGCCGCTGCCCATGTAGAGGTCGATGCCGGTGTCTTCATTGGTCACAGCGATTACGCCGGCGACATCGCCGTCGGGGATCAGCTGGAGACCGCAGCCCAAGCTGCGCAGCTCGGCGATGAGGTCAGTATGGCGCGGGCGATCCAGCACGCAAACCATGATGTCGCCGGGCTCAACGCCTTTTGCCGCAGCGACCGCCTTGACGTTTTCAGTGGGCGACTTGCTGAGGCTGATAACGCCTTCAGGATAGCCGGGGCCGACTGCCAGCTTGTCCATGTAGACATCGGGCGCGTTGAGCAGGTTGCCTGCTTCGGCGCAGGCGAGCACGGCCAGGGCATTTGGCCCGGCCTTGGCGGTGATTGTCGTGCCTTCCAGCGGGTCGAGCGCGATGTCGATCTTTGGTCCGGTGCCCTGCGCACCGCCCACTTTTTCGCCGATGTAGAGCATCGGTGCCTCGTCGCGCTCGCCTTCGCCGATGACCACGGTGCCGTCGATCGCCAGCTCGTCGAAGGCCTTGCGCATAGCCTCCACGGCAGCGTGATCGGCGGCTTTTTCATCGCCGCGCCCGATCAGCTTCGAGGCGGCAATTGCGGCGGCCTCAGTAACGCGGACCATTTCGAGCACGAGCGCGCGGTCGAGGATCTTGCTGGCGGGGGTTGCAGGCATCGGGGAATCCTCTCAGTCGCGGCAGGCGGTGCCGGCGCGATTAGCCAGCGCGGCCGCGCTTGTCGAGCGGCTGCAAGCTCAGTCGCCCAGAATCTGCATCACTAGCGGAGGTGCGGAGAGGCTGGGCGAGCCTTCAAGCAGGCGCAGCGCTTCGGTGACCGCGCTTTCGGGCCCTTCGTGGGTCACCATCGCGACCAGCACTGCCTCTGAAGTATCTGCGCCGCCCTTCTGGATCAGGCTCTCGATTGAAACGCCGGCGTCGCGCATCGCTGCAGTGATCTCGGCGAGCACGCCGGGACGGTCGGCGAGGCTAAAGCGGATATAGGCGCGGCCCCGGCGGTGGCCGGTTTCTGCCGGGGGCATGGCGACCAGTTCGGCTACTGGGACCGAGAACGGCGCGCCGATATCTCCCCCCGTAGCCGCCCGGCGCGCAATGTCGATCAGGTCGGCGACGACTGCCGATGCGGTTGGTCCGTCGCCTGCGCCGGCGCCCTGGAACAGCAGCCTGCCTGAATAGTTGCCTTCCGCCACCACAGCATTGGTCGCGCCATCGACATGGGCGAGGGGATGATCGAACGGCACGAGGTGGGGCTGGACGCGCTGGAACAGCTTGCCTCCATCTTCCTCAGCCATGCCGATCAGACGGATGACATAACCCAGGCTGTCTGCCTGGGCGATGTCGGCTGCGAGCAACTGGGTGATCCCCATGGTCTCCACCGAAGCGAAATCGATACGCGTGCCATAAGCTATTGCCGCCAGGATCGACAGCTTGTGGGCAGCGTCAGTGCCTTCGATATCGAAAGCGGGGTCGGCCTCGGCATAGCCCTTGGCCTGGGCTTCGGCGAGCACATCGGCAAACGAGCGGCCAGTATCTTCCATGGTCGAGAGGATGTAATTGCAGGTTCCGTTGAGGATACCATAGACCCGCTCGAATTCGTTGGCCGCCGCGCCTTCGCGCAGGCCCTTGATCACCGGGATGCCCCCGGCAACCGCTGCCTCGAACTTGAGCGCGACTTTGGCCGCTTCGGCCATTTCGGCGAGTTTCAGCCCGTGGTGGGCGATCATCGCCTTGTTGGCGGTGACTAGCGCCTTGCCCGCCTCGATCGTCGCTTTCGCGCAAGCCAGCGCCGGGCCGTCCGAGCCGCCGACCAGCTCGACCACGACATCGACATCGGGCCGCTCGCCCAGGATGACCATGTCGTCTTCCCAGACATAGGGCGACAGGTCGACGCCGCGCTTCTTGTTGCGGTCGCGCGCACTTATGGCGCTAATAACGATCGGCCGCCCGGCGCGGCGTGCGATCAGCGCGGCATTTGCCTCGATCAGCCGGATAACGCCGCCGCCGACCGTACCGAGGCCGGCGAGCGCAATTCTGAGCGGGGTACGCAAGGGTTCTGACATGATGCAACCTTTCGGTTGCGCGCCCTAGGCGAGCGCGGCGCGAAAGGCCAGTGGCAGCTTGCGAGACAGCTTCATCTGTAATGCAGGGAGCATTTCATCTCCGCAGCCGCGGGCAGGTGCCCAGCGCGGCCATCACCAGCCGGTAGTCGGTATCAGCCTGGGCCTTTTCTGCCGGGCCTTCCGAAAGGTTCACCCCGCCAGGCAGCGCGGGCGGGAGGAAGCAGGCGAGGCGATACCAGCGCAGGCTCTCGCGAGGCGGCTGGCTACCGCCTTCGAGCACTTCGGAAAAACTCGCGCCCCAAACCGGAGCGGTGCCCGGGCGGCGGGAGACGGCGATCGAGGCGGCAGTGCCATCGCGGGTGGCAAGGAAAATCTGCGTTTCGCTTTCGCCGGCAAGTGTTCCGGTAACATGGATCGCCTCGCGCACCCCCGTCACCCGTGCAGGCGAATCGGGCGCGACGAGTTCGGTCAGGATCGCGCGCAGTCGCGTTTCGCTGGCGGCATCCCAGAGTACTTGCGCATCGGGAGCGACCAGGCGCAGTTCGCCTGGCCGTCCGGCGACTGGGGCAGCAAACAGCAGGACCTGCTTTTTGCCCAGCGCAGGCGGCTTGCCGCGCCCGTCAAGCGGCAGGTCGACGAGATACCGCAGCGCTTCGCCGACGACGGCGTCGCCCGCTAGCAGCGCGCCAGTCCTGGCTTCGGCATAGAAGCGGGCCCAGCCGCGGCGCACGCCCTGCGCGCGCTGCGGCTCGAGCGGCACCAACTTGCGCACTTGCGCGCGCAGCACCAGTGGGGCCGAATCAGCAAGGTCGGCTAGGTCTGCATAGCTGGCGGCTGGCTGGGGCTGGGGTGCCGGTGTGGCAGCGTGGCCGGTTCCGCCTGCGGCGAGCGTGATTATGGCCAGACACGCTGCCCGGCTCGCCCACATTGATTGCCGGATCATAAGCAAACTCCTGTAAACAATAGCTTAGCCAATAGGCTGGCGACTGGTTGCCAAACACCATGGAGCGCATCCGACCTTAACACATGTAAATTGGCAGTTAACTGTTTTCGCCGCCGATAAGGCGTTGCGCGCCCTTTGGATCGTCGCTAAAGCCTGCCTCCAGTAGGGGCAAAAAAGATGAATCGCCTCCAACTTTCGCCTTGCCGGGCGACGGGTCGCTTGAAGGCGATTCGCAGCTTGCGGCAAGTCAGGGAGTTCTTGGGGGCCGGAAGGGCGCTGTGAAAGCAGTCGTCTCCGGCGAGTCCGGTTCGATTGAGCCGTTGTGTGTCGAAGTATGGAGTGGTGGGACTGAATGGCTTACGCTGACCAACAGATGAGCGGCAACAAGATTGCGGCTTTTATCATCGTTGCCATCCTTCATGTCATCCTCGGCTATGCCCTGGTTACCGGGCTGGCCTATGACGTGGTGAAGAAGGCTGTGCAAAGAGTGACCACCGTCGACATCAAGGAGGAGGTCAAGAAGGAAGAACTTCCGCCTCCGAAGAAGCTCGACCTTCCGCCGCCGCCGCCGGCCATCGCGCCGCCGCCGAAGATGACGATTACCGCGCCGGTGCAGACGATCACGACAGTGACCGAAGCGCCGCCGCCGCCTGTCATTGTGCCGCCGCCGCCGTCTGCGCCGCCGCCGCCGCGTTTCTCGCCTACCAAGGCGACGCCGCGCGGAAATCCAGGCGGCTGGGCCAATTCCAATGACTATCCCAGCCGCGCGCTGCGTGAAGAGCGCGAAGGGGTCACCCGGTTCCGCGTGACGGTTGGTGCGGACGGCAGGATCACCGGCTGTTCGGTTACCGGTTCCAGCGGCCATTCGGATCTCGACGAGGCGACCTGCTCGCTAGTTACTCGTCGTGGCCGGTTCAACCCGGCGAAGGACGGCGAAGGCCAGCCGACCACTGACAGCTGGTCGAGCGCGGTTCGCTGGCAGATACCAAAGGATTGATTGTTCAACGCGGCACCCGGGGGTTTGGGTGCCGCATTTTTGCTTACCACTGATTTTCTTGAGAGGACCTACGCATGCATATCGTCGATCTCCTTCAGGCAGCCGCCGCCGCTCCGGGCGTGGCTCCGCAAAACAAGTTCGGTTTCATGGAAGCGCTCGAGCAGGGCGGCTTCATCGCTTATGCCACGGTTATTATCCTAGGCATCATGTCGTTCGGCTCGTTCTATATCCTGATCACCAAATGGATCGAACAGTCGAAGATCATGCGCCAGGGCGCCGAACTCAAGAACAGCTTCTGGCGCGCGCCCAGCCTGAAAGAAGGCGCCGCCAAGCTCGACAAGAACAGCGCCTGGCGCCAGGTGGTTGATGATGGCCTTGCCGCCGAAGAGCAGCACGGCAAGATGGTCGATGCCACCGATGCCCATGAGTGGCTGGTTGGCTCGCTCCAGCGTTCGGAAGATTCGATCAACGCGCGCCTTGCTTCGGGCTTGCCGTTCCTCGCAACCGTCGGCGCGACCTCGCCGTTTGTCGGTCTGTTCGGCACGGTGGTCGGCATCTATCGCGCGCTGATCGCCATCGGCATCTCGGGTTCGGCTTCGATCGACAAGGTCGCAGGACCGGTTGGTGAAGCGCTGATCATGACTGCGCTCGGTCTGCTCGTCGCGGTGCCGGCGGTGCTCGCCTACAACTATCTGCAGGCGCGCAACAAGCGCATCGCCGAGAATCTCCGCGGTTTTGCCACGGACGTCATGGCCTATATTAATTCGAAGGGTGCCGTGCGGCCCGCCACTTCGGCGCCGGCCGGCAAGCCTGCCGCTGCCCCGGCCAAGGCCTGAGCATCAATGATGGCGGCGGTGCTGGCGCTGCAAGCCAGCCCGTCGTCAGTGTCGGAATGGGAAGGCAGGCTGCGGCGTGCGGGCCTGCCTCTCCTGCCCGGATTTACTGCAAAGATAGGATGTAAGTTATGGCAATGTCGGTAGGTGGCGGCGGGGATGAAACCCCGATGTCCGAAATCAACACCACGCCGCTGGTGGACGTGATGCTGGTGCTGCTGATCATCTTCCTGATCGCGGTTCCCATCGCGATCCAGTCGATCGAGAAGCTCAAGATCCCGATCGTCTATTCGCAGGAATCGAAGGACAAGGTCGAGAACCTGCTTCTCAGCGTCAGCACCACCGATGGTGCCGGACGCAGCCCGAGCGAGCCAGGCTATGAAGGCCCATCGCGCAACGGTGAATGCCGGATCTATTTCAACAATGTCACGGCGGTGAATTCGGAAGAGATGCGCGACATGGCGTTCAAGCGGCTTGATGCCATCGTCAAGCGCGCTGGCGGGCCCGAAGCGCTCATGGCCAGTCCGGAGAAGGTGCCGCAGGTCCATATCCGCGGTGACGTCAACACTCCTTGGCGCTGCGTTGCCGGTGCGATCTACAATTCGCAGATTTCGGGTTACCCGACCGTGGGCTTCCTC
>CAXNKI010000045.1:0-8089 GCA_964202645.1 Alphaproteobacteria bacterium
GGCCGATCATGTGCACCCCCAGCACTTTGTCCGAAGCGGCATCGACCACCAGCTTGTAGAGTCCGCGTTCGGCGTGAGCGGCAAACATGTTTTTCATCGGCCGGAAGTCCGAGGTGAATATCTTGATCTCACGGAACTGCGCGCGCGCCTGAGCCTCGGTCAGCCCGACGCCGGCGAGCGGCGGCTGCGAGAAGACGGCGCTGGGGATATTGTCATAGTCGATTGTGCGCGGATTGTTTCCGAACACTGTATCGGCAAAGGCATGGCCCTCGCGGATCGCGACCGGCGTGAGCTGCACGCGGTCAGTGACATCGCCGACAGCATGGATGCTGGGGCAGCTGGTGGCGCCGTATGCATCGACCGGGATCTCGCCATTTGCGCCCAGCACTATCCCGGTGCTTTCGAGGCCCAGCCCAATCGTCTTCGGCCGTCGGCCGGTGGCGACCAGCACGACGTCCGCTGTCATCGGATCGTGAGCTTTTGTGGTCACTGCCAGGCTGCCATCGGCATTGCGCTCGACCCGTTCGATCGGGCTGTTGAAGCGATAGTCGATGCCGCGCGCCATGGTGATCTGCAGCAGCCGGTCGCGCAGCGCCTCCTCATAGCCGCGCAGGATCTGGTCGCTGCGGTTGACCACCGTCACCTGGCAGCCCAGCGCATTGAAGATGCCGGCAAATTCAAGCGCGATATAGCCCGCGCCCTGGATCACCACCCGGCGCGGCAGCGAGGGCAGGTCAAACACTTCGTTCGAGGTTATGCAGAGGTCATTGCCGGGAAATTCCGGCATCACCGGCCATGCGCCCGTGGCGACGAGGATATGTTTTGCGCTCACGTCACGCCCGCCAGCCAGCCGCACCGCATTCGGCCCGGTGACCACGGCGCGCTCTGCGAAGTGTTCGACTTTGTTGTTTTCAAGCGTCGCGGTGTAGGCCCGCTCCAGCCGGTCGACATCGCGCGCGACAAAGTCACGCAACTTGCCCCAATCGAAGCTCATCTCGCCCAGCGTCCAGCCGAACTGCGCAGCATCTTCCAGCTCGTGGGCAAAGCTCGAGCCGTAAACGAGCAGTTTTTTGGGCACGCAGCCCCGGATCACGCAAGTCCCGCCGATGCGGAATTCCTCCGCCACAGCCACGCTAGCGCCGTGCGAGGCAGCGATCCGAGCCGCCCGCACTCCGCCTGAGCCGGCGCCGATAACGAAGAGGTCGAAGTCAAAGTCTGTCATGGGCAGCGATATGGCCTGCGCAGGGCACAGATGCCAATCGGAAATAGCAGTGACCGCAATCGGCGCCGTCAGCGCCTCTCGTAACGCATCACCCCGGCAATCGCCATTTGCGCGCCGCCGCGGTCCTTCGGGTGATCCTGCCCGTCGAACACTTGCACTTCGGCGAAGTCATAAGGGCTTACGCCTTCGAGGCAGGCAGTGTTCACACCGTATTGCTCAGGGTTGAAGCGGCGCTGGTGGAACACATGAATGCCGCAGCGCGAGCAGAAGTGGTGCTTCGCGGTGTTCGAGTGAAACTGATAGGTCGAGAGCAGATCCTCTCCCTCGGTGACCGTTATGCTGCCCAATTCGGCAAACACCATCACCGCGCCCTTCATGCCGCACATCGTGCAATTGCAGCGCACCGGCTTTTCGAGTCCATCAGTCAGTTCGACAGTAAATTTCACCCCGCCACAGTGGCATTGTCCATGCATCGCCTATCCCCCAATCCCCGCCGCCGCGAGCAGCGCCTCGGTGCTGGCATCAAACGTGGTGCCGCCAGCCTCGATCTGTTTGGCGATGTCCTTGCCCAGCTCCACGCCGAACTGGTCAAACGGATTGATCCCCATCAGCACGGCATTAGCGAAAGTGCGGTTTTCGTGGAAGGCCACCAGCGCGCCGAAGCTCGCTGGCGTCAGGTCATCGAGCAGGATCGTGGCGGAAGGGCGGTCGCCCGCGTAGCTGCGCGCAGGGTCGTCGCTTGGCCGACCCGCCATCAGAGCGGCGCCTTGCGCAAAGCAGTTGGCAAGCAGATTGCGATGGTGCGCCGGATCGAGCGCATCGCCGGGCGCGATACTGGCGATGAAATCGACCGGCACCAGATGCGTGCCCTGATGCAGCAACTGGAACACCGCATGTTGCGCATCGGTGCCCACCCCGCCCCAGGTGATCGGCGCAGTTGGGCCGGAAACCGGCTCGCCGCTGGAAGTGACCGACTTGCCATTCGATTCCATCTCGAGCTGCTGCAGATAGCTCGGCATCAGCCTCAGCCGCTCGTCATAGGCGAACACGGCTCGCGTCTGGCAAAGGCGCAGGCGGGAATAGAGCAGGTCGGCAAAGGCAGCGCGCAACGGCAGGTTATCGGCCATGTCGCTGTCGAGGAAATGCCGGTCCATAATAGCTGCGCCGTCCAGCATCGCGGCGAAGTCTTCCCAGCCCAACGCCAGCGCGACGGGAAAGCCGATCGACGACCACAGCGAATAGCGCCCGCCAACGCTCTCCTGAAACGGCAGCACGCGGGTTTCATCGACGCCCCATTCCACCGCTTTTTCGGGATAGGCAGTCAGCGCCACGACGCGCCCATAGGGATCGGCAACCCCGCTGCTTTCCAGCCAGGCGAGCGCGCTCGCCGCATTGGTCATTGTCTCGGTGGTTGTGAATGTCTTGGAGGCGACCGCGATCATCGTGGTGGCGGGATCGCACTTGGCAAAAGCAGCCTCAAGCGCGCAGCCATCGATGTTGGAGACAACGTGGACCTCAACCAGGGCCCCGTCCCTTGCCAGTGCATCGATCGCCAGCGCCGGCCCCAGCGCCGAGCCGCCGATGCCGATGTGGATCAGGTGGCTCACTGGCCCCAGCGCGCCGCCGTGGATCGCCTCGACCAGACCGCGCATCCGCATGTGCAGCATCGCGGCCTCTTCCACGCTCGCTTCGTTGCCGAGCCCGCGCTGGGCGGTGTGCTCTGCCGCCCGGTTCTCGGTGGGGTTGACCACTTCGCCAGCGAAAAGCGCGGCCCGCTTGCCGGCAAAATCGGCTGCTTCGGCCAGCTTGCAGAACTCAGCCAGATGCGCGGCATCGAGGTGTGTCTTCGACCAGTCGAACAGCACGCCGCCCTCCTCGCCAAGTTCGACCCGCCCGGAAAGCCGCGCGAGCCGCTCCGAATCGGCAGCGAAGAGCGCGCCAAGGCCGGGCCTGGGAAGATCGGCTAGGGCACGCCAGTGGGGCGCAGCCGGGTCTGCAGTCATAGTTGAAATCCTGTTTGCATCGCCCGGCTATGCCTGCGCGACGGCTCGAGGCCAAGCAACAAAACTTGACGCGGGGCTGCCATGACAACATGGACGCAAACATGAGCGAAGATCCCAGCGCAATTCCCGTTTCGGCGCCGCCAGGCGCGCCGGCCAAGCCTGAGAAGAAAGAGGAAAGCTTCTTCGTTTTCCTGCTCAAGCTGGTGACGATCGTTGTCGTTTTCCGCAGCTTCATCTTCTCGCCGTTCAACATACCCAGCGAATCGATGATGCCCCGACTGGTCAACGGCGACTATCTGCTCGCTGCCAAGTGGCCGTTTGGTTATTCAAAGTATTCGATGCCGTTCAGCGCGCCGGTGATCCCGGGCCGCATCCTTGCCGGCCAGCCCGAGCGCGGTGACATCGTCATCTTCAAGGCCCCGCCCGCCAACGATACCGACTATATCAAACGGGTGATCGGCTTGCCGGGCGATCAGGTGCAAATGATCGCCAGCCAGGTCTATCTCAACGGCAAGCCAGTCCCGCGCGAAAAAGCGAGCGATTTTGAGATCGCCGTTTCGCCCAACACCAATTGCTATCAGCCGCAGTATGAGCAGCGAAATGCCGCTGGCGAGCCGGTGTGCCGCTATCCGCGCTTCAAGGAAACGCTGCCGAACGGCAAGGCCTATTACACTCTCGACCTCATCCCCTCGCCGCAGGACGACACCGCGCCTTTCGTGGTGCCCGAAGGGCACTTGTTCCTGATGGGCGACAACCGTGACAATTCATTGGATAGCCGCTTTCCGGCAATCCCAGGACAAGGCATCGGCATCGTGCCGCAGGATAATCTCGTTGGCCGGGCAACCGTGATGATGTTTTCAACCGATGGCGGCGCCAAATGGGTCAAGCCGTGGACCTGGTTCTCCGCTGCACGCTGGAACCGCATCGGCGGCATGTTCTGAGGCGATGATCGAAGCGGCAACCCGCAGCTTTATTGCCGAGCTTGCAGGCGGTGATCCGGCTGACGCGGGCCTGTGGCGCGAAGCGCTGACGCATGGCAGCACCGGCAACGCGCGCAATTACGAACGGCTGGAATTTCTCGGCGACCGGGTGCTTGGGCTGGCCGTTGCCGAATGGCTGCACGAATTGGGCACCGGCGACGAAGGCCGCCTGTCGCAGCGGCTCAACGCCCTCGTCAGCCGCACCACATGCGCTGCCATTGCCCGTGAGATTGACCTGGGGCCGCATATCCTGCTGGGCAAGCAAGCCAATGACGACGGCGCGCGCGACAGCGACAATGTGCTGGGCGATGTCATGGAGGCATTGATTGGCGCCTGCTTCGTCACATCTGGCTATGAGCCAGCGCGCTCCATGGTCCGCAAGTTGTGGCGCAGCGAGGTCACCGGCCAGACGGGCAGCGCCAAGCATCCCAAATCCGCGCTGCAGGAATGGGCCGCAGGAAATCAGCGCCGCAGCCCGGCCTATCGCCTGATCGACCGCTCTGGCCCCGATCATGCCGCGCGATTCACGGTTGCGGTCGAAGTCCACGGCGTCGGCAGTGCGCAAGGCACCGGCTCGAGCAAGCAGGACGCCGAAACTGCGGCGGCCGAAGCCTTTCTGGAGCAATTTGCATGACCCAACCCAGCGCCACACAGAAATGCGGCCTCGTTGCTGTTCTCGGCGCGCCCAATGCCGGCAAATCGACGCTGGTCAACGCACTGGTTGGCCAGAAAGTCGCTATCGTCTCGGCCAAGGCGCAAACGACGCGAGCACGGCTGATGGGGGTTGCCCTGGCAGGGGATACACAGATCATCCTCGCCGACACGCCCGGCATCTTCGCGCCCAAGCGCCGGCTTGACCGCGCCATGGTCGCCGCCGCCTGGGAAGGCGCGCATTCGGCCGACGCGATCCTGCTGGTGGTCGATTCGCGCAAAAAGCGCCGCGATTATCTCGGGCCGATCCTCGAATCGCTGAAGCACCGGCCGGAACGCAAGATTCTGGTTCTCAACAAAGTCGACGAAACACCCAAGGAACCACTGCTGGTCGCGGCCGAGGAGCTGACCGGGGCGGCTGAATTTGACGAAGTGTTTTTCATCTCGGCGCTGACAGGTGATGGCGTCGCCGAACTCAAGGCGCGTCTCGCAGCGCTGATGCCCGAGGGCGCCTGGCACTATCCCGAAGACCAGGTGTCCGATGCCAGCGAACGCCTGCTGGCCTGCGAAATCACCCGCGAGCAGCTCTATCGCCAGCTGCACGACGAACTGCCCTATGACAGCGCCGTCCGCCCCGAAAGCTATACCCAGCGCAAGGACGGCTCGGTCGAAGTGCACCAGCAGATCGTCATCGCGCGCGACAGCCAAAAAGGCATCGTGCTGGGCAAGGGTGGCGCGAAACTGAAGGCCATCGGCGAGGCCGCCCGCAAGGAACTGGCCGCGATTCTGGGCGTGAAAGTGCACCTGTTCCTGCATGTGAAGGTCGAGGAAGGCTGGGACGAGACCCGCGAGTTTTATGACGATATCGGGCTGGATTGGGTAAAATAGCCCAAGCCACCTTGCCCCTGCAGCACAGTGCGGCCATAGGCTCGCGCCATATCACACGGCACCTGAAAGGCCCTCCGCGATGAAAGTGCGCGTTTCCGTCAGCCTCAAGCCCGGCGTGCTCGACCCGCAAGGCCGCGCAATCCAGCATTCGCTCGAAGGTCTTGGTTTCAGCGGCGTCAGCGATGTGCGCGCCGGACGGTTGATCGAACTCGAGGTTGATGATAGCGTCACCGACGCCGCGCTCGACGAGATGTGCAAGCAGCTGCTCGCCAACATGGTGATCGAGAACTACCGGATCGAGCGAGTTCAGGCATGACCTTCCGCTCCGCCGTCATCACCTTTCCCGGCTCCAATTGCGACCGCGACATGGCGGTGGCGCTGGAGAAGATTTCAGGCACCGCGCCGCTGCGCGTCTGGCACGGCGATGCCGACTTGCCAGCGGGCCTCGATTTCATCGCCCTGCCCGGGGGCTTTTCCTATGGCGACTACTTGCGCAGCGGCGCGATGGCAGCGCGATCGCCGATCATGCGCGCGGTCGTGTCTGCCGCAGCGCGCGGTGTGCCGGTGCTGGGCGTGTGCAACGGCTTTCAGGTGCTCACTGAAGCGGGCCTGCTGCCAGGCGCACTGATGCGTAATGCCGGCATCCGCTTCGTGTGCCGCGAGGTTGCCTTGCGCGTGGAAAACACCCGGTCGCTGTTCACTTCGGGCTACGAAACGGGCCAGATCCTGCACATTCCAGTCGCCCACCACGACGGCAACTATTTTGCCGACAATGCCACGCTAGACCGGCTCGAAGACGAAGGCCGCGTGGCCTTCCGCTATGCCGAAGAAGTCAACGGCTCGGCGCGGGATATTGCCGGAGTGCTGAATGAAACTGGCAACGTGCTCGGCATGATGCCCCATCCGGAGCGCGCCATTGAAGCAGCGCACGGCGGCACGGATGGCGCCGCGCTATTCCTCAGCGCAGTGAAGGCCCTGATTCGAGCCTAAGCAGCAGTGCCGCGCGGGACAAAGCGCGCACGGTTGAAGATCGTGATGCTCTCGTCCGCTCCCATCGGCCGACCGAAATAGTAGCCCTGGATCTTCTTGCAGCCCAGCTCCCGCACCATAGCCAGTTCCTGCTGGGTTTCCACGCCTTCGGCCGTGGTGGACATCTCCAGGCTGTCGGCCATGGCGACCACCGCGCGAATGATCGCCAGGCTCTCGGGATTTTTCGTGGCCGCACCCTGGACGAAGCTGCGGTCGATCTTGATCGTCGAGAAGCGCAAGTTGCGGATATAGCCGAGCGAGGAATAGCCGGTGCCAAAATCATCGAGCGCCACGCTGCAGCCCAGCCCCATGACCTGTTCCAGCGCCGAGCGCGCATGCGCGGCATCGCGCACGAATATGCTTTCGGTCACTTCCAATTCCAGCCGGTTGGCCGGCAGGCCGCTGTGCGCCAGCGCGCCAACCACGCTGCCGATAAAATTGCTGTCGAGCAGCTGCTCGCCCGAAACGTTGACCGCAACCTTGACGTGGCCGGGCCAATGCACAGCTTGCAGGCAGGCCTCGCGCAGCACCCATTCGCCGATCGGAATGATTAGCCGCGTATCTTCTGCCAGGGGTATGAATTTTGCCGGGCTGACCATGCCATGTTCCGCGCTGTTCCAGCGCAACAGCGCCTCGAAGCTGACTATCGCTTCGCTGGTCGCATCGACCACAGGCTGGAAATTGAGCAGAAACTCGCCCCGCTCGATCGCATGGCGCAGCGAGAATTCCAGTTTGCGGCGTTCTTCGGCATGGGCATGGAGCGAGGGCTCATAGCCGCAATGCACGCCGCCGCCTTCGTCCTTGGCGCGGTAGAGCGCAAGGTCGGCATTGCGCATCAGCGTCTCGACCGTCGACCCATCACGCGGACCGAAAGCCGAGCCGATGCTGGCGCCGACGAACAGCGTGTGGTGATCGACCTCGTAGGGCTGTGACAGGCGGTCGATAACCCGCTGGGCCACCTGTTCGACCCGCGCCGCATCGGTCGCATCGCGCACGACAATCGCGAATTCATCGCCGCCCAGCCGCCCACACAGCTCGTTCTCGGTGATCATTTCCTTCAGCCGATCCGAAACCCGCGCCAGCAGCCGGTCGCCGATGAGGTGGCCCAGCGTATCGTTGACTGACTTGAACCGGTCGAGATCGATCATCAAGAAGGCGCAGCGCGTGCGCCATTGCTCCGAATAGCGCATGGCCTCGCCAAGTGCTTCGTTCAGCATCATCCGGTTGGGCAGCCCGGTCAGCGTGTCGTAGCGCGCCATATGGGCGATCTTGTCGGAACTCTCGCGCGCCTGGGTGACGTCGGACCCGACGCCGCG
>CAXNKI010000046.1:0-7878 GCA_964202645.1 Alphaproteobacteria bacterium
CTTCCATCGAGCGGGCGGCAAAAGCCTTCTGGCCGATGGTCAGGCTGTCCCAGGCGGGAATACCATCCGGACGCGGGGTCAGCCGCGTGCCGCGCGGGGCCACGCCCATGGCGATCTGGCGGCGCAGGATATCCTGCCGAATGCGGTCCCATCCCATGTCAAACTGGCCCTTGAAGCGGGCGATATATTCGGCAGGTGCCTGATGCGGCGCATGCGCCGATCCCGGGGCGAAATAGACCAGAAACGGCTTGTTGGGCGCGCCGGCCTTCTGGTTGTGCACCCAGCGGATGATGTCGTCGGCGAGTCGCTTGTCGAGCAGATCGCCCTTGCCTTCATCCGGCGCCACCCGGCTGATGCCCCGGTGCAGGCTTGGCGTATACTGATCGACATCGCCGTGGATGAAGCCGAAAAAGTACTCGAAGCCCAGCCCGGTCGGCCAGTTATCGAATGGTCCTGCCTCGCTGCGCTCGTCCGATGGCACATTGTGGTGCTTGCCAAACATCGCGGTCGAATAGCCGTTGAGCCGCAGGGTCTGAGCGATTGTCGCGGTTTCGGGCAGGATGCGTCCGCCATAACCGGGATAGTTAGCCGGCAAATCAGAGAGAAAGCCCACCCCGGCATTGTGATGATTGCGCCCGGTGAGCAGCGCCGCCCGGCTGGGCGAGCAGATGCCGGTGGTGTGGAAGCGGCTATAGCGCTGGCCCTGCGCCGCCAGCGCTTCGTAATTCGGCGTGGGCACCGGTCCGCCGAAAGCCGAGGACATGGCAAAGCCGACATCGTCCGACATCATCAGCAGCACATTGGGCGCGCCATCGGGAGCGCGGACAATGCGCGGGCTGCCTGGCCTTGAGTCCAGCACGACTTCGGCAATCGCGCCGTCAAATGGCGGAGCAGCGATCGGCAGCACGCTGCGGTCCAGCGGCGTTGCGGTCTGAGCCAGCGCGCTGGCCGAGCCCAGTAATGCCGCCGCCGTACAAAGAATTGCCCGCTTCATTTTCGCTCTCCCGACAAGCCACTGGCGAATCATTGTCCGCTCCGCCACATTGAACACAAGAACAGCGCGCGGCAATGCGCACCGAGAGAGGAAAGCCACATGAAAGTCCAGCCCGCAGCCTTCCTGCGCACCACCCTGCCGCTCGGCATAGACATGGCCGAAAAGTACGATTCGGGCCGCTATCACTCGATCTGGCTGCCCGATCACATGGTCAGCTTCTGGCCCGATTCGATCTGGACCCCGGAGTTTACCGACCTCGCGCTCTCCTCGCCCAGCCCGCACCGGCACCTGGATGGCATGGCTGTCGCGGCGGCAACGGCGGTGCTGACCAAGAACGTGCCGCTGGCGACATGTGTGGTAGACACCGTGCGCCGTCATCCCTCGCTCCTCGCCCAATCCGCACTGACCATCAACCACTTGTCGAAAGGCCGCTTCATCCTCGGGCTCGGCTCGGGTGAGCTGGAAAACACGGTCCCCTATGGCTTTGATTTTGAAAAGCCGGTCAGCCGGCTGGAGGAATCGATCAAGGTGATCAAGCTGCTCTGGCACAGCGAGGGCAAGGTTGATTTCGAAGGGCAGTTCTACCGGCTCGAGCACGCCCGGATGGATACCGAGCTCTACGAAGGCAAGGCACCGCCGATCTGGCTCGGCTCGGTCGGCCCGCGCATGTTGAAGATCACCGGGCGTGAGGCCGATGGCTGGTGGCCGGCGGGAACCTACACGCCCGAGGACTATGCCACAAAACTCAAAGTGATCATGGATGCCGGCGATGCTGCGGGCCGCGACATGAGTCATTTCGTGCCGGCGCTGACGCAGATCTGCCTCGTCGGCGACGAGGATGAAGTGGCCGAGATGCTCCAGCAGCCGATGGTGAAATCGATCATCCTGATGCAGACGGCGGCTGACTTGCGCCAGTTCGGCCAAAAGCACCCGATGGGTGACGACTGGCGCGGCATCCACGATTTCGATCCGGTTCGCCTCTCGCGCGAACGCATCATCCAGTTCTGCAATGACCTTGATACCCAGGCGATCCGCGACATCTTCCCGGTCGGCTCGGTGAAAGAGGTGGCGGCGAAGTTCAAGGGCTTCATCGATGCGGGCATGAGGGTGTTCAAGGTGATGGACTATGGCGGCATGGCCGGCGCCAAATTCGCCGCGAAGTCCGGGGCCAAAGTGCTCGAGGTAGAGGACGAGATCATGAGGCTCTGCGCGTGAGCAGCCTGGACACTGCCGCGCTGCTTGCCCGTGCGCAGGCGGAAACAGGACTGTCGGACTGGGGCGATGACACTTTTACCACGCGCTTCGGACTTGCCGTGGCGCACATCAATTCGATCCCGATGGACGGCGCGGGGCGCACGGCGGCGGCGGAAAACATCCACTGGCTGCTGACCGACCGGCTGAAGTTCTTCGAGGATTTCAAGCGATACCCTCTCTCCGAAGAAGTGATCGACCACCCGATGTTTGCCACCGGCGAGCCGCGCTCGGGCACCACCTTGATGCATGCGCTGATGTCGGTTGATCCCGATGCGCGGGCGCTGCGCTTCTGGGAAGTCATGCATCCCTCGCCGCCGCCCGGAACGGTTTCCGGCACCGATCGGCGTATCGAACAGGCCGACGACGAATGGCACGAGATCAACGTCAAGATGCGGAAATGGCTGCATTGCCATCCCTACAACGACATGCTCGGCGATGGCCTGCCTGAGGACGAGCGAACATGGGCCTTCGATTTCCGGGTGATGACGCCGACAGCCTGGTGGCGGGTGCCGATGCAAAACCTGTCGATGGGGTTGCCCACCGATCCGGCGGCGCAGAACCGGCTGCACAAGATGATGCTCCAGTCGTTCCAGTATGATCGCCCGAAGAAATACTGGGTGCTCAAGGGCTTTCACGGACACCGGCTGGAAAGCTTCTTTGAAACCTATCCTGATGCGACATTGGTCTGGCTCCATCGTGATCCGGTGCAGGTCGTGGCCAGCTCTACCGCGATGATGCGCGACATCATGGAAGGCATCGTCGGGCCAATCGACATGGTGGCCGAGGCAAAAATGCATATGCTGCGCCTGCGCATGTCGATCGAGAATACGATGACCAACCCGCTGCTGAGCGATCCGCGCATCCATCACGTGCGTTACAAGGATTTCGTCGCCGATCCGATTGGCACGATCAGGGGCTACTATGCGTTTGCCGGCCGTGAACTGACACCACAGGCCGAGGCGGCAATGCGCGATTATCTCGCTAACAACCGGGGCGACCGCCACGGCAAGTTCGAATATTCGACCCAGCTGCTCACCGATGCCGGCTTCGATTTGGGCGAACTCAACGAGGAGTTCCGCCCGTTCCGCGAGCGCTACGGCGTCGAGATCGAGCTTCGCGGGTGAGCGCGGTGCACCCCCGCGTATCGCTCCACCAGGTCGCCTTTCTCGAGGAAAGCTCGGCGAGCTTCATCGCCTTCTGCCGGGAGATCGGCGTAAGCCAAATGACGCTCGTTACCCCGGCGCTCACCCGGCCCGGCGACTTCGCTGATGCCATGGCCGAGCTGGCGAAAGGCGGGCCGAAGGTGGCGACGGTCAACCACGTTTTTGGCGTCTTTCCCAATCTGGAAGGCAGCCGCGAACAGGCGGTCACCGGGCTCATGCAGGCTATCGACATGGCCGCTGATCTGGGCGCCTCCGCGATCTACCTGATCACAGGCGGGCGCGGGCGGCTCTCTTGGGAGCAGGGGGCGGCGAGGTTTGCCGAATGGATCGCGCCATGCCGCGATGCCGCCGCGGCGCGGGGCGTAAGGCTGTTGGTCGAGAATGCGCAGTCGCTCAATGCCGACATGCACATGGTCCACACACTCGCCGATGCGATCCGCTTCGCCGAAATTGCCGGCATCGGTGTGTGCATCGAACTCCACGCCTGCTGGACCGAGGCTGACCTGCCCGCACTGTTCCGCCGGGCCATGCCGATGACCGGGCTGGTCCAGGCCAGCGATTACGTGCTGGGCGACCGCACCACGCCGTGCCGCGCGGTGCCGGGCGACGGAGTGATTCCGCTCGAGGCGCTGCTCGGCGATGTACTGGCAGCGGGATACACGGGCGTGTTTGATCTTGAACTGGTCGGGCCGCGCATCGTTGCCGAGGGCGCGCGTGCCGCCTCGATCCGCGCGACAGAAAAGTTGTCGGAAATCCTCGTGAAACTGGGAGCGTGACCATGGCCTTTGGCGACGGAACGGCAGATGAACTGCTGCGGACAAGCTGGGCGCAGTTCTGCGACCGTCTGAAAGCGGCGGGTGATCTGGTGTTCAAGCCGGCCAATCCCGCCGAGCCGATCATGCGGGCAGACGGCTATCATTTCCTCACGCAGAACCTGGCGCAGGCCTTCGATCTTGCGCTCGAGACGAAGGACCCGGCCTACCCGCAGATCCACTATTTCACTCACCCCAACATGAAACTCGGCGGCGACGTCTGCGACTTCACCTATCGCCAGGCGTGGATCTCGGGCGAATATGCCTACCGGATCGCGGGCAAGAAGGGCACCGCGCGCTGGTTCAATCTGACCGTGCAGGGGCCCAAGCCCGCAAAGATTCCTGGTACTGACTTTGCGCCGCTGCACGAGCCGTTTGGCGACACGCCCGAATGCAATATTCTGGGGAGCCAGATCGAGGCGGACAGCGATGGCAATTTCGAGCTGTTCATTGGTGGATCGGCTCGCGAGAAGAACTGGCTCCCGACCACGCCGGGCAGCCGCAAGCTGTTCATCCGCGAGGCTTTTGATGCCTGGGGCGAGTTGCCCACCAGCCTGACCATCGAGCGCATCGGCATGGACAGCCCTCGGCCGATCCCGACCGCCGAACGCATGGCAGAGGCGATGCAATGGGCGGGCGATTTCGTCAGCGGCATCATGCGCGACTGGCCGGATCATAGCTGGGCGACCTCGGGCGGGGTTTGCGACCCGGATCAGCCAAACGTGTTCCCGGCCGATAAAAGCGCCAACAGCGCCGAGGATGCCAAGCGCGGGCGGATGGCGGCAAACATGGTCTGGAAGCTCGCTCCGGAGGAAGCACTGATCGTCGAGATGGACTGGCACGATGGCTTCTGGCTGTTCGGCATGGGCGGCTTTTTCGTGGAAAGCATGGACTTTCTCTATCGCCCGGTAAGCTATTCGCCGGCACGCACGCATGTCGATGCCGATGGCGTAGTGCGTTTCGTGATCGCGCATGACGATCCGGGGGTGCACAACTGGCTCGACACGCAAGGTTTCTCGACCGGGAACCTTGGCTATCGCAACCTGATGAGCCAGAATCCGGCGACATTCCGTTCAAAGCTGGTCAGTCGCGCCGATGTGCTCAATCATCTGCCAGACAGAACGCTGATGGTGACAGGCGAGCAGCGAGCGATCATGCTTGTTGAGCGCTACCGGGCGATCAAACTGCGCTTCGGCATCTGAGGTGATGCGCCCGCTCGGTCTCCACCAGCTCACCGCGATGGACGCCAGCCCACTCGAGCTGATCGAGATCGCGGCGGCCTGCGGCTATCAGGCAGTCAGCCTGTTCACCAATGCGCCGCATGTGCCGATCGCGGGGCAAGAGGGCAAATTCGTCTTTCCGACTGTCACCCCGGCGATGCTCCGCGAAGTGCGCGAGCGGCTGGACGGGCATGGCCTCGCCATGATCAACGCCGAGTTTTTCCTGCTGAAACCCGATGCCGATTTCGAGACCTACCGCGCGGGGCTCGCGCTGGGCCGCGCGTTGGGCGCACGCCATGCCGTCAGCCATGTTTTCGAGCCCGATCCTGCCCATGCGGTCGATCTGATCGGGCAGTTCTGCGATCTGGCAATGCAGGAAGACATGACCGTTGCGCTCGAATTCTGCCAGATGACACCGGGCTGCAAATCGCTCGAGCAGGCAGCATGGTTTGTGGAACAGGTCGGCGCGGTCAATCTCGGTTTTGGCATCTGCCCGATGCATCTGGTGCGCAGTGGCGGGACGGCGGCGAAGATTGCCGCGCTTGATCCCGCCATGCTGCTCTATGGCCAGCTCAACGATGGCCACGGGCTGCACATGTCCGAGGCCTATTTCGACGAAGTCCACGACCGGCAATTGCCCGGGCGCGGCGACTTTCCCTTGCGCGAGATCATCGCCGCGCTGCCGGCTGACGCGCCAATCGAGGTCAAATCCCCCAGCGACAGCCGGATGGAAGCCGGCGTTACTGCGCTGGACTATGCCCGCGAGGCCATGCGCCTAGTTTGCGAGCTGAACCCCTAAGGCCCGCGCCAGTGCCTTCAGGCGAAGATCCGCCGCCAGCTTCGATTGGGGCGCATCGAAGGCCATGCCAGAGCCGTGGTAGGCGCCGGGAATGACGTGCAGTTCCACCGGCACCCCGGCGCGGGTCAGGCGCCGGGCATATTCGAGGTTCTCCTCGAGGAACAGGTCCAGCGTGCCGACGTGGAGGAAAGCGGGCGGCAGGCCGGAGAGGTCGCTGGCGCGCGCCGGGGCGGCTGTTTCGTCGACACCATCGCTGCCCGGTTCCACTCCCAGCAGTGCCTTCCAGCCGAAGTGATTGCGCTCGCCCGTCCAGACGAATTCGCCGGTAAAGGGATGCGGCTCGGCTAATGTGCAGGTGCGATCATCAAGCATGGGAAAATCGAGCAGCTGGAAGCAGATCGCCGGGGCATTCCTGTCCACTTTGGCCTGATTGCGAACATGCAGTGCCAGCGCCGCCGCGTGGCCGCCGCCCGCGCTGCCGCCGGAAATGGCAATGCGGGCTGGATCGACGTTCAGCGTGGCTGCATTCTCGGCCAGCCAGCATAGCGCGGCATAATTGTCGTTGCGCGAGCCCGGCCAGGCAGTTTCGGGCGCGAGGCGATAGTCGACGCCTAGCACCACCGCACCAAGCTGGAGCGCGAGCAGGCGGTTTGCCGCGTCGCTCATGTCGGCATTGCCGATCACATAGCCGCCGCCATGGATCTCAAGCAGCCCGGGCCGCAGCCCCTTGGCTTCGCCCGGCGGCGTGTAGAGCAGCACGCGCACATCGGGATCGCCGGGCGCACCGGGGATGAAACGTTCCTCGCACGAAACCGCGGCCAGCGCTGGCGGAAGCGGCGGCAACTCGCGCCCTGCCATGCCGCTGCGAAACATCTCGATCGGCATCGCGCCGAAATCCATCGGCGGGAAATTGTCGAGCGCGCCAAGCAGTTCTGGTGCGATAAGATGGCGGCTTGAGGGGCGGTTCACGGCAAATTCTCCCGGTTGATTTTCTCCGTGCGTTCTTGCCGGATTGGCGGGGGCGGGCAAGTGGCTTATGTGGGGGTCAAGAGACAAAGGTAGAGACAGGCATGGCAACATTCGTTCTGGTTCACGGCGGCGGCCACGGCGGTTGGTGCTATCAAAAAGTCGCGCGGCTGCTGCAGGCCAAGGGCCACCTCGTCTATGCCCCCTCGCTGCCGGGTATGGGCGAGCACAGTCAAATGGTGCATCCGGGCATCAATCTCGACGCGCATATCGACGCTGTGGCGAGCCTGCTGTTCCATGAAGACCTGACCCAGGCGATCCTTGTCGGCCATTCCTATGGCGGCATGGTCATCACCGGCGCCGCCGATCGCGCTCCGGAGCGGGTGGGTCACCGGGTCTATCTCGACGCTGCCTATCCCGATGACGGCGAATCGCTCCATGAGCATGCCTTCGCCTCGATCGACCAGACCCGGCAGGGCATGTGGGTGGAAAATGGTGTCGAACTGGTGATGAAGCCCGAGCCATTTTACGCGGGCTTCTTCGGCATCCACGATCCGGCGCTGGCCGATTGGACCAACGCGCGGCTGACACCGCAGCCATGGGCCTGTTTTGCGCAGAAGCTGGTGTTGCGAAACGAGGCGGCAATGCGCGCTATCCCGGAAAGCCACAT
>CAXNKI010000047.1:0-7816 GCA_964202645.1 Alphaproteobacteria bacterium
AAGGATCTTTCGATGCGATGCGTTCTGCTCTCCTTGTGCTTGCTGGTCGCAACGCCGCTCGCCGCTGCGCCAGCACCGCTGGAACCGCGCGCGATCATCGCTGCGGCGGTTGAAGCCGCAGGCGGCGAAGCCTGGCTGAACCCGGAAACTCTGGTGCTGACGGGGATCGCCGATTTTTATGCGCCTGACCAGCCCGCCCCGGTGCGCCATGTCGACGATTACCGCATGTGGCGGGCAATGGATCCGAACCGCACGGTCAGTCATGGCGCCGACGGCAAGGTGCGGATCACGGCGCGTTCGGGCGGGAAGCTGGTTTTCGAAGTCGGCTTTGACGGCACGACCACCTGGAACGACAAAGGCGTCGTCCCCAAGGCTGAGGCAGATGCCTATTGGGCGTCGAACTTCGGTTTCGGAATCATCCGCCAGGCGCTGAGAGACGGGTTCAAGCTGGAGCGCGCGCCGGATCGCGCCGTTGACGGACATGCACTCGATATGGTGCGCGTGATTGATCCGGCAGGCCAGGCAACGCTGTTCGGTATCGACCGCGCAAGCCATTTCATCCGCTACATGGGCTTTGCCACACCGCGCGGCTGGCATGAGCGGATCTATGCCGATTTCATGCTCCTGCAAAACCCGCGCTGGCTGCAGGCGCGCGAAGTGACGCTGTTCTACAACGGTGTGCGTCAGAACACGGTCCGTTGGCGCACTGCAGTGGTCGGCCAGCCGATCGATCCGGGACTGTTCTCCCAGCCGCAAGGAGCCAAGCCATGACTGCCTGGATGATCGTATCGGCCAAAATCAGCGACCGCGAGAAATTCGTCTCCGGTTATGGCGTGGCTGCCGCAAAACTCGTCGCTCAGTTTGGCGGGCGCTATGTAATCCGGGCACCGGGGGCTGAAATGCTCGAGGGCGAAGGCTGGGATGGGGCCTCGGTTGTTGTCTCGGAATGGCTCGACAAGGCCGCTGCCCGCGCCTTCTGGAACTCGCCCGAATATGGCGAAGTGAAGAAGCTGCGCGACGGCCTGGCCGAATGTTCGATCCTGTTGGTTGGCGATGGTGATTAGAACACGATGCGATCAGGAGTAATCGCATCGCGCTAAGTGTTCAAATGCCCCAGCAGTGGATCGGCCATCAGCGATGGCGAAAACGGCTTGAGCGCATCGAGCCTGCCGGCCTGCACCAGCCTGGGCCAGTCCGGCTCGGCAATCATTGCGCGGCCGACTGCTACCATGTCGAAATCGCCCCGGTTGAAGCGGCGCATCAGTTCGTCGAGGTTGCGCGCATCGATCGCCGAGGTCTTGCCGTCGGCGAGGTTGGTGAAGAAGTCTGAATCAAGGCCGATCGAGCCGATCGTGCAGGTGGGCACTCCGGTGACCTTTTTCACCCAGCCGGCGAGGTTGAGATCGTTCACTTCCGGAAAGGCCGGCTCCCAGAAGCGGCGCTGAGAGCAGTCGAACAGATCAACCCCGGCCTCTACCATCGGCGCGAACAGCTCTTCCAGCTCCTGCGGCGTGTCGGCTAGCCGCGCATCGAAATCGACCATTTTCCAGAACGAGGTGCGCATGATCAGCGGCATCCCCGGCTCCAGCTCCGCCCGGCAAGCGCGCACCACTTCGGCGGCGAATTGGCCGCGTGCGCGCGGGGAGCCACCATATCTATCGGTTCGGTGGTTCAGCTCCTTCCAGAGGAACTGGTCGATCACATAACCATGCGCGCCGTGCAGCTCGACTCCGTCAAAGCCAAGCTCGACCGCCTTGGCCGCACCGCGTGCGTAAGCGGAGATCACCTCGTCGATTTCAGCTTGGGTCATGCCATCGCAGACCTGCTGACCGGGCGCGATATAGCCCGATGGACTGACCTGACCGAGCTCGGGCCGGAAGGCGAGCTCTTCGCCCGCGAGTTTGGCGACGCCGCTGAAAATCAGACCGACATGCCACAGCTCGGGCACGCAGATGCCTCCTTTGGCATGAACTTTCGTGGCGACATTGCGCCAGCCGTCGAAGGCATCCTGCCCATGAAACCGCCCGAGCAGCGGATTGTCGCCCGAGCTTGGATGGTCGATATAGACCCCCTCGGTGACCACCAGACTCGCGCCGCCCTCGGCACGGCGGGCATAGTATTCCGCCGCCTCGTCGCTCGGCACGCCGCCCTCGCAGACCTCCAGCCCCATCGGCGGGAACATGATGCGGTTTGGCAGGGTGAACTTGCCAAGCTGAATTGGCGTGAACAGCGGACTGAAATCGGTCATTTTACCTCCACGCGTGCGCGGGCGAGATTGCGCACCTGAGCGAACGGCGTGCCCGCCGCGTCCTTGCGCTGCGCATAACCGCGCAGCACCGCGAAATAGGTGCCTGGCTTGTCGAACGTGTGGCTGGTGCTGACCGTGGCATAGCCCGCCTTGCCGCTGACAGGGGAGCTCACCGAAAAGTCTCCTTTGCCGCCAAAATCCCATTCGGCCTTGACCACCAGGCCAGTGCCGGGTGGCGCGGTGATCGATCCGGTGAAGCGCACTGGTTGGCCGGCAGCAACTTCGGTGCGCGCGCCGCCATTTGCCTTGAGCGTGACCACGGGCTGGATGCCCCGACGCGCCGCAGCGGTGGGGGGAAGCGCGACCTGTCCATCGACCAGTCGATAGGCCGTGGTGGAGGGCGGCACCGTGCCTTTCTCCACCCACGCGGCAACGTCACGCAGCGCCTGTTGCAGCACGGGCAGATAGGTCACGACACGGGTCGGTGCGGCCTTGTCCTCGTTGGGGCCATGCAGCGCGTTTTCGGTGAACCAGAGCCGGTACCTGTTTGGCGCATCTTTGCCATAAATCGCGTTGAAGCGCTGACGATACCAGTCCGAATGCCAGGGCACGGCCTCGCGGTCGAGCATCGAGCCGACCACGATGATCTTGCCGTTGAAGCGGCCAGTCGGCACTTTGCCGGCAGCGCCGGCGGCGAACAGTGGTGCCAGCAACATGCGGCGCTGCGGATAGAGGGGCTTGCCATCCGCGCCCCGGAACTGGTCATAGGGCTTGAAGCTGGCATCGGGGACCTGATGGCGGTGATAGGTCTGCGCGGCGAGGAAATTGGAATTGTCGACCCGCACCTGATCGCCCGGGCGCAGCTTGGCTATCGTCGCCAGATCCACCACGCCCAGCGAGGCGACGCCGCCATTGAGCGCGACCAGCGCGATGCGCTTGCCCTTGGCTTCGCCCGACAGCACGAACAGATCGCCGCCGATGAAGCCGACATCGGGCGGTGTTTCGCTCAGTTCGAAGGCAGCGGGGCGCGCCGATCCGTCGCTGACCAGCGCCTGCCAGGCCTGATCAACCGAACCGCGCCCCTGATCGCGTGGCTGACCGGGCAGCCGTTTCGCCGAAAGCCCGCGTGCCTCGACCTGATCGGCCGAAAGCGGCGCCTTGATTGTCGTGGCAAATTGCAGCCGCGCCGCCTTCAGCGAGGCCGGCGGGTCGAAGCCAAGATAGCCGGGCTTGGTCCAGAAATCCTCGAAATAGGAGGGATCGGCCATGACCATGCCCTGATAGAGCGCGGTGAAGGCGTGGACACCCATGTCCTTGTGGCCGAACCAACTGTTCAAGGGAAAACCCATCCGGGTCACCTCGCGCAGCGCATCAGCCTCTTCCGCATTCAGCCCGGCATAGGGATCGCCGCTGCCGCCCGCATCAACCGCATCGACGATCTGGGGAAACTTGTCCTTGAGCAGGCGCATCGCATGCATGCGGATGGTGAAGCTGTTGGGCGCGGCCATCGGCGAGCCGAGCACGAAAGGTACCGCGCCGTCCCACACGCCAGTCGTGTTTTCCATGCTGCCCAGCGTGCGATAGCCGCCCCCGCTGCCGCCGTAGAGATAGCCGAAAACCCGCCCCTGACCATACATCTGCTGCGCCACGACGCGGGCATAGCGTGCCGCCGCCGCATTGGCGCGGAAGGCGCCGATGGTCGGATCGGCAGTGAATGCCGGGCCCGCCGTGACCGACCGGCCGCCGCCGTTGGTCTCGACGAAGATTGCGCCTGAAGCGGCGGCAAAGCCGATGTTGTTGTCATCCGCCTGCACAGTCTGCGCCAGGTTTTCGCTGTCGGGCACGGGCGTCACATACTGGAAGAAGCGGCCCTGAAACTGCTCCTTCGGCGGCATGTAAAACGAAAAGCGCATGTCGGTGCCCTTGAAGCCGCCGTGGACATAGCGGTGGGGCACAGGCGTCGTGCGCAGTTCGTCGAGGTCGATGTAGGGCTCTTTGAACAGCGGATCGGCGGCGGCATCGGCGCTGTCGGCAGGGGCGGCAGGGGCGGCAGGAGCAGTTGGGGCCGGGGCGCTCGGCTCGGCTGCATTGAGTGAAATGGCGCAAGTTCCCGCAGCAAGCATGAGTGCCGCGCGGCGCATGGCTCGTGCCATCATGGTATTATCCTCTCCGATCCTCCAGCCGCGCGATGTCTTCCGCCCGGTCTATGTCGAGGGTCACACCTTCGTCCGCGCAGTCCACGAAAGCAATATCCTCACGCGATTTTAACAGGCGGCCTGCACCTTCATCGCCCCGGAGATCGGCAATCGCCGGAAAGGCGCGGGCCGCGAGCAGCACAGGGTGAGCATTCTTGCCCAGGTAGCGCGGCACTGCAGCGAAATTCCCTTTCAGCGCCCGGGCGAGTTCGCCGGCAAGGTCGGCCGGGATCAGCGGCATGTCGCCAAGGAAAACGAATGCGCCAGAGCAATCGGCGACTGCGGCTATCCCGGCCTTTAGCGAGGCGGAAAGCTCCTGGCTGGCAATGCGCAAGGCTTCGACTTCTGGCGCATCCGGCCAATCCCCGATGGCCAGTGCGGGCGGGCATACGACTATCACTCGGCATACCGGAGCCGCGCGGGCCGCCCGAATAGCGTGGACGATGAGCGGCTCGCACTGGAACTGCGCGGCGAGCTTGTCGCCGCCGAAACGGGTCCCGGCCCCGGCGGCAAGGACAATCGCGGCGAGGTTCACACCCGGTCCAGCGCCGGGTTCATCGCTTGCATCACCGCGGCGAGAATGCCCGTTGCCACTTCGAATGGGGCTTTACCCAACCCGGCAATGCCTGGCGACAGATGAAGCGCCGCCAGTTCCCCGGCGCTCGCCCCTGCTGCTTCGAGCGCCGCCTTGCGCCCGCCCGCGCGGGACTTCGCGCCGATCATTCCGACCCAGGCCGCGCCCTGGCGCAGGGCGAAGAGGCAGGCGGCAAGGTCGTGATGATCTTCGTGGGTCGCGCCGACAAAGGCGGTCCAGCGGTCGATGCCAAGTGTTTCGAGCGCCGCGACAACACTTTCGCGGCTGTACTGCGAGATGGCAAAGGGCGGGGGTGTCTCCGGGCCGTCAGGGCGCACCAGCACAGTCTCGAAATTGGCCTGCTGGGCAAGGCTCGCGCATGCCAGAGCACCTGGATCACCGCCCGAGACGACCAATCTGCGGGGCGGATCGAAACGGCGGGCGATACGAGCCCCATCAATGCCGAGCAGCGGCCCGCCGCCGGGTGTTACCCGTTGATCCAACCCGTCGCTTGACCACACGCATTGCTGCCGCGCGGCCATATGTTCCAGCAAGTCCCGCGCCGCGGCGCTTTCTGGCGTGATGCGCTCAACCAGCACATGCAACGCTCCGCCGCAGCGCAGGCGGATGTCGATCCAAGGGCTGCCCATGCCATAATGCAGACGGCGGGGGCTTCCATCGGCCAGAACTTCTACCGCATGGCTGGCGACATCGCCTTCGATGCAATCGCCCGAGAAATAGCCGCTCGCGCCGATACCATCGGACCTTTCGTCGAACAGCATCTGCGCGCCGGGCCCGCGCGGCGCGCTGCCCTCGACCTTGTAAAGCGTTGCCAGAATTGCCGGCCGCCCGGCGCCGAGTGCCAGAGCCAGTGCGGGGCGGATGTCATCGCTCCAGCCAAACAGCGGCCAGTCGGCTCCTGCGAGGACCGACCCGCTCATCTGCTTATCGTGCCGGGCGCGTTAGGAAATTGAGCAGCGCTGCGCGCTGTGCCGCGTCGGTCACTGCGATCACCATCCGCGTGCCTGGCACCATGCGGGCCGGCGCTGCGAGGAAGCGATCGAGGTTGGCGCGCGTCCAGGTTAGGCCCGAGGCCTTGAGCGCGGGGGAATAGTTGAAGGTTGTCGATGCCGCCTTGCGCCCGACGACGCCTGACAGGTTCGGACCCAGCACGGCGCGGCCAGCCGGGACGACTGTGTGGCAGGAACCGCAGCGCATGCGGAAAATCGCTGCGCCGTCGGGTGCCTGAGCCTGCGCCGGCACAGCGCCAGCCAAGGCAAGAAGGGTCGTTGCAGTAAGTGCAGATGCAAGTTTCATAGTCATGTCCAGCTGAGGTCCTGTTTGCGGAAAGGTGTGGAACGCAGGCGCTTTCCGGTTGCTGAATAAATGGCATTACCCACCGCCGGGCCAATCGGACAAGCGGGCAGCTCGCCGATCAGGTCGAAGCGGTCGTGCCCGGAAAGCGCGCCGAGATGGATATGGATATCGGGCAGACTGTCGCCGAGCCGCAGCATCGGATATTCGTCGAAATTGCCTTCAACCATGGCCCCGTCCTTGAGGGTCATTTCTTCGTTGAGCGTCATGTTGAGGCCAAACACTATGCCGCCTTCGATCTGGCTGCGAACCGCGTCTTCATTGGCGATGCGGCCGCAATCGAAAGCGACGTCGATACGGTTAACCTTTAGCTCTCCTGCCTTGCTGACAGTGATCCGGGCGGCAATCGCCATGGTCGAGCCGAAATTGCGCAAGGTCGCTACGGGCCAGTTAGTGATGGCAACGCCCAGCCCTTCGCCCTCGCGCATTCTCTGTCCCCAGCCAGACTTCTCGGCGACGAGGCGCAACGTGTCGCTCCATGGCTTCTCCCACGAAGCAAGGAGCGAAAGCCGGTATTCGAGCGGATCGATGCCGGCCGCATGGGCGCATTCGTCGATGAAAGTCTCGGTGATGAAGGCGTTCGAATTGAGACAAGGAGCGCGGTAGGCGCCGTTGAGCACGTGGACCGGATGCGCGGTGGTGGTCAGCAGCACATTGGGAATCGCGCCGGTGTTGAAATAGGGCGCGTCGCCATAGCCTTGCGTCAGCTGGAAAAGCGGCCGGTCGCCGGCAAAGCAAAGGTCGCCGCTGACCGCCTGCGGCAGGCCGGTGGCATCGTCGAGCACTGCCTTGAACCGGGTCGAAATCGGCGTGCGATAGCGGCCCTGGCGGAACATTTCCTCGCGGCTCCAGATCGTCTTGACCGGAACGCCGGGGAACTGGCGCGCGATGGCCACGACCATGCGCAAATCTTCAGCCTGGGTGCGCCGGCCGAAATTGCCGCCGACCAGCGTGTTGTGCACGGTCACTTTTTCGGGCGAGAGACCAGTCTCGTCGATTGCCACCCAATAGGCCTGGCGCGAATCCTGTGTCGGGCACCACAGCTCGCACGTATCCGCTGTGACCAGCGCGGTGCCATTGAGCGGCTCCATCACGGCATTGTCGGCATAGGGCGTCATGTAATCGGCCTCGACCACGCGCTTGCCTTTTGCGCTGGCCACATCGCCCTTGGTGACGACAGCCTTGGCTGCGCTGCCGCCCCGCGCGCGGGCCATGGCCGAATAAATCGCCTCATGGTTTGCCGTGGCAACCCCTGCACCAAGGTCCCATTCGACCGGCAGCGCCTCGAGCGCCATTTTTGCCTGCCAATAGTGATCGGCGATCACCGCGACGCCGTGCTGCGCCTCAGTGACATTGGACAGCCCGAAGCTGGTCTGGTCCTTGAGTGTGGTGCGACGTGATTTCGCCGGATCGATTACCACCACT
>CAXNKI010000048.1:0-7762 GCA_964202645.1 Alphaproteobacteria bacterium
TGCCGGCTGCGCCAGTCCCCACAGCGGCGAAAGCCGGTAGAAGCGCAGGATCGGCTGGCAGATCAGCACCATGATGCCCAGCGCCGCCAGCGCAATCAGGCGAACCAAGTCCTGCCCCGCCGTGGCCAGCCAGACCGGCACGGCGAACATCAGCAGCAGACCGACCACCGTGAGCACCAGCATCAGCGGCGAATAGCGCAATTGCGCATAGGCAGAGCGCGCAATCATCGCGCCGACTTCGCCCGCGCTGCGATAAGGCCGGATCGAACGCGAGCGCTGCGTCAGCCCCAGCCAGATCGGCCCCTGCCGTTTCATCAGCGCCCCCAGTGCGCAATCGTCAATCAGCGAGGTGCGGATCGCCGCGATGCCGCCGGCGCCCTCAAGCGCCTCGCGCTCCATCAGCACACAGCCCCCCGCTGCGCCGGCGATGGGTCCGGGCCGGTTGATCCAGTTGAACGGATAGAGCATCGCAAAATAGTGCACGAAGGCTGGAATCAGCGCCTTTTCGTGCCAGCCCGCGCAGTGCAGCCGGGCCATGAACGAGACCAGCGTGCGCTGTTTCCCCTCGGCGATGGTGACCAGCCTTTGCAAGGTATCAGGCGCATGTTCGATGTCGGCATCGGTCAGCCACAGATAGTCAGGTGATCCAGCGGCGGCGATGCCTTGCGACAGTGCCCAAAGCTTGCCGGTCCAGCCTGCGGCGAGCGGCGCGCCGGAGAGCACCGTCACATCGCGCGCCAGCCCCCGCGCAATGGCGCCGGTTCCGTCCTCGCTGTTGTCATCGACCAGAATGACCCGGAAGTTGCCCGGATAGACTTGTGCCGCAACAGAACCGAGGGAGCGAGCGATCACATCCGCCTCGTTTCGCGCCGGGATCACGGCAACCGCATCGGGCCAAACTGAGGGAGCGGGCAGTTCCACCCGGTCGTCGCGCTCGCCGAACAACCAGAACCCAGTCGCAGCAAGGCCCAGCCAGATCGCCAGCGAGAGCGCGGCCAGCCAGATCATTTGACCATCCCTGCAGCGCGGAACCAGTCCAATGCATCGCCCACTGCTTCCTGCCAGGGCCGCGCCGCATAGCCCAGCTCACGCGCTGCCTTGGCCGAGGTGTAATACATGTGATGCCGCGCCATGCGCAGCGAATCGAGGGTGAGGAACGGCTCTTTGCCTGACACGCGCGCCCATTGCTCGGCGGCCCAGGCCAGCGGGAACAGCGGTGCGACCGGCAACTGCACCTTGGGCGGCTTGCGGCCGCACCGTTGCGCGATTTCAGCCAGCATCGCGGCGAGCGGCACATCCTCGCCGCCAAGGATATAGCGTTCGCCAAGCCGGCCCTTTTCCGCTGCCAGCAGATGACCTGCGGCAACATCATCGACATGGACCAGGTTCAGCCCGCTATCGACAAAAGCCGGCATGCCGCCGTTCGCCGCCTCGACAATGATCCGCCCGGTGGGTGTGGGGTGGACATCGCGCGGACCGATCGGGGTTGAAGGGTTGACGATGACCGCGGGAAGCCCGTCTTCCGCCACCATCCGCTCGACCAGCCGCTCGGCGATGACCTTGCTGCGCTTGTATGCGCCGGTGGCCTGCTCGGGCAGCGCGGGGCGGTTCTCGTCCGACGAGCCCCCGTCGAGCGGCAGAATCGTAGCAACGCTGCTGGTATAGACCACGCGGGCGACCTTTGCCGCCAGCGCGGCGCGCATCACCACTTCGGTCATGGCCCGGTTATTCCGCACGATCTCTTCAGGGTCCGGTGCCCAGACACGGTAATCGGCGGCAACATGGAACAGCTCTGTGGCGCCATCCATGGCTTTTGTGACCGCTGCAGGATCGCGCAAGTCCGCTTCGGCCAGTTCTCCGGGAAAATCCGCCAGATTTGCGCGCGGGCTTGAAGCGCGCACCACGCCGCGCACGCGCCGCCCGCTGGCCGCAAGTGTCCGCGCCACTGCTGCGCCGACGAATCCGGCCACGCCGGTCACCACTGTCAATTGCCCGCTCACGCGCCGCTCCCTATGTCATTTTGCATCGCGGCGGAAGCGGTGTAGGGGCGCGTCGCGATGAACTTGGCGGACTGGATCGGAGTGACCCTGGCAGCGCTGGTGCTGATTGCCGCTGCGTATCAGCTGATCTCGCTGGCTGCCGTGTTGCGTTTCTTCGCCGCGCCGCCGCACCGGGAAGGCGGGAGCGCAAGCGTAACCCTGCTCAAGCCGCTGCATGGCAACGAGCCCCTTTTGGCAGATAATCTCGCGACATTTCTCAATTCTGCGCATGCGGGCCCGGTCCAGCTGGTCTGCGGGGTCGGCGATCCTGGCGACAGCGCAGTCGGCGCGGTCGAGGCGCTGCGCAGCACCCATCCGGCAGCCGACATCGCCCTCACAACCGGTCCGCGCGCGCCGGGCACGAACGCAAAAGTCGGCAACCTTATCGCCATGATGGCCGTGGCCAGGCATGAAATACTGGTCCTCTCGGACAGCGACATGGCAGTGGGGCGCGACTACTTGCCCACTGTGCTCGCCGCGCTGGAAGCGCCGGGCGTGGGCGCGGTTAGCTGCCTCTATACCGGGCGCGGCGATGCGGGCTTCTGGTCACTGCTCGATGCAGCGATCATTTCGTGGAGCGGCACCCCCAAAGTGGTGATGAGCATCGCCACCGGGATCGCCCGGCCCTGCATGGGCAGCACCATCGCTATCCGCCGCGAGACGCTGGACCAGATCGGCGGCTTTGCAGCGTTCGCCGACGTGCTGGCCGACGATTATGCCATCGGCGAGGCAGTTGCAGCACTTGGCAAGACAGTCGCCGTGCCGCCGATCCTGCTTACCCATGCCTCCACCGAAACCAGTCTTGGCGAAGTCTGGCGGCACCATTTGCGCTGGGCGGTCACCATTCGCGGCGTCGCGCCCTTGCGGCATCTAGGCTCGGGCATTGTCTATGCGCTGCCCATCGCGCTGCTCGCGATACCTTTCGCGCCGCTTGCGGGCCTCAGCGCCGCCGCCATCGCTCTTGCCACCCGTCTGCTGGTTGCCACCCGTATCGACCGCATTGCCGGCCGCCGCACAGCGCCATTGTGGCTGCTCCCTCTGGCCGATTGCCTAGAGTTCGCCGCCTTTCTTGCCAGTCTGACCGCAAGGACGATTGATTGGCGCGGACGAAGGCTTACAATAGCGGGCAATGGGCGCATCGCTGCCCCAAATGCATCATTATCGGAAAACCCATGAAATCGACCATCTTCCTCCAGGCGCCATCCTTCGACGGCTATGACGGCGGCGCCGGCGCGCGCTATCAGATGAAGCGCGAGGTCAAGAGCTTCTGGTATCCCACGTGGCTCGCGCAGCCGGCCGCGATGGTGCCGGGATCCAAGCTGATCGACGCGCCGGCACACGACCTGAGCTGGGACGATATCGCGCATGAATTCGACAGCGCCGAACTGGTCATCCTCCAAACCTCAACCCCCAGCTTCAATCAGGACAGCCGCACCGCGCGGCTGATCAAGGAACGCAACCCCAAGTGCCTCGTCGGCTTCGTCGGCGCGAAAGTCGCGGTGCAGCCCGAGGAAAGCCTGAAGGACTGCGAGGCGATCGATTTCGTCTGCCGCGAAGAGTATGACTACACTTGCGTCGAGCTGGCCGAAGGCCGGCCTTTCGCCGAGATCGACGGGATCACCTGGCGCGGGCCGGACGGGTCGCTAATCCGCAACAAGGACCGCGCCCAGATCGAGGACATGGATGCCCTGCCGATGGTCTCGCCGATCTACAAGCGCGATCTGGATACCTCGAAGTACTACGGCGGTTATCAGCGCCACCCCTATATCTCGTTTTACACCGGGCGCGGCTGCAAGAGCCGCTGCACCTTCTGCCTGTGGCCGCAGACGATCAGCGGCCACAATTTCCGCCACCGCTCGGCGGGCAAAGTCGCCGAAGAAGTCACCTATATCTTGCGCGAAATGCCTGAGGTGAAGGAAATCTTCTTCGACGATGACACTCTGACCGACGCGCACGAGCACGTGAAGGATCTGTCAGTGGAACTGGGTAAACTCGGCTTCGGCAAGCCCGGCTTTCCCGTTACCTGGGGCTGCAACGCCAAGGCCAATGTGCCCAAGGACGTGCTCAAGGTGATGAAGGAAAACGGCTGCCGCGTGCTGCTGGTCGGCTATGAGAGCGGCAACCAGCAGATCCTGCACAACATCAAGAAAGGCATTCTGGTTTCCAAGGCCCGCGAATTCACCAAGGATGCGCATGATCTGGGCCTGCAGATCCACGGTACTTTCATCCTCGGCCTGCCCGGCGAAACGCTGGAGACGATCGAGGAAACCACCCGCTATGCGATGGAGCTCAATCCACACACCATCCAGGTCAGCCTTGCCGCGCCTTATCCCGGCACTTTCCTCTATAAGCAGGCCACAGAAAACGGCTGGTTTTCCGGTACCGACATGCTGCTTGATGATGGCGGCAACCAGATCGCCCAGCTTTCCTATCCGCATCTCTCCAGCAAAGTGATCTTCGACAAAGTCGAAGAGATGTACCGCCGCTTCTACTTCCGTCCGCGCAAGATCGGCGCGATCATGGGCGAGATGCTGCGTGACTGGGACATGATGAAGCGCCGTCTGCGCGAAGGCGTGGAATTCTTCGACTTCCTGCGCCGCCGCAAGGAAGCCGCCTGACGCCATGATTGCCTCGGCGCTAGCGCTGGCCGTTGCAACGGCGAGTCCCGCCGTTGCAGCAGCGGCGCCTGTAGCGGTGACGGCAGAAGCATCGGCCCCGACGGCCAGCGAGGCAGCCGAACCCGATGTTCAGCTCGATGATCTGCCGCCCGCTGATCCGGACCCGACTGGCACGGCCACATCTGCCACCGCCAAGGCCGATCCTGCGTCTTCGCCCGAAGATTTCGACATCGCCGCCCCCCAACCCTTTCCCGATCCGCTGGAAGGCATCAACCGAGTCTCCTATGCGATCTCACAGCCAATCGACCGGCTGATCCTGCGCCCGCTGGCGATAACCTATCAGTCAGTGCTGCCCAGACCGCTGCGCGATGGTGCGCGCAATGCCATCGCCAATGCCCGCACGCCGGTGGTCTTTGCCAACGACTTGCTGCAATTGCGGCCCGACCGCGCGCTGAAGACGCTGGCGCGGTTCCTGATCAATTCGGCAATCGGCGTGTTCGGGCTGTTCGACATTGCCAAACGCAAACCGTTCAATCTGGCGCGGCGCGGCAACGGCTTTGGCAACACGCTGGGTTATTACGGCATCGGCCCGGTGGCCTATCTCTACCTTCCGGTCCTGGGCCCGAGCACCTTGCGCGACACCGCCGCGCAATTCGGCGACGGCCTGATCGACAATCGCCTGCTCGACAAAGTGATCTATCCGAACAGCGGCCGCCGCATCCTGCGCGACACGCCAGACTTGGGAACGGTGGGCACCGTGATCACGATTGTCGACGGGCTCGACCAGCGCGCCGAAAACGATGCCGAACTGCGCTCGATCCAGGAAGATTCAATCGACCCCTACGCCGCGCTGCGCGCCAATTTCCTGCAGAACCGCGCCGGCGATATTGCTGAACTGAAGGCGCGCGCGGGCGAGGTGCCGAAGACCGAGGGGTTCAGCGATCCCCTAGTCGATCCCGAGACGGTTACTGCCGACAAGTAATCGCTAGCGGTAACACACCTGCCGCACTGCCGCTGCGATGCGCTCGGCGTCGATCAGCGCCAGCTTCTCCAGGTTCGCTGCATACGGCAAAGGCACGTCCTCGTTGCACACGCGCAGCACTGGCGCATCGAGATTGTCGAAGCCCTGCTCCATGCATAGCGCGACGATCTCGGACGCAATCGAACAGACCGGCCAGCCTTCCTCGGCAACCACCAGCCGATTGGTGCGCGCCAGGCTTTCAAGCACCGCCGCAGTGTCGAGCGGGCGCAAGGTGCGCAAATCGATCACTTCGGCCTCTATGCCCTCGCCAGCCAGCACTTCAGCGGCTTCAAGCGCCAGGCCAACGCCGATCGCATAAGAAACGATCGTGACATCGCGGCCCGGCCGCATGATCCGCGCCTTGCCAATCGGCACAAGCGCATCATCGCCTTCGGACGGGGCGGCGAATGTGCGGCCGTAAAGCAGCTCGTTTTCTAGGAACACCACCGGGTCTTCGCTGCGGATCGCGGACTTCAGCAATCCCTTGGCGTCGGCGGCGTCATAGGGCGCGATGACGACCAGCCCCGGCACGCTGGCATACCATGGCGCGAAGTTCTGGCTGTGCTGCGCGCCGACGCGGCTGGCGGCTCCATTGGGCCCGCGAAACACAACCGGACAGCGCATCTGCCCACCCGACATGTAATTCGTCTTGGCCGCCGAATTAATGATGTGATCGATCGCCTGCATGGCGAAGTTGAACGTCATGAATTCCACGATCGGACGAAGGCCGCCCATCGCCGCCCCGGTGCCGATGCCGGCAAAGCCGTATTCAGTGATCGGCGTATCGATCACCCGTTTGGGGCCAAACTCATCAAGCAGGCCCTGCGTGACCTTGTAGGCGCCCTGATACTCGGCGACTTCCTCACCCATGACGAACACCCGGTCGTCGCGGCGCATTTCCTCGGCCATGGCATCGCGCAAAGCCTCGCGCAGGGTGACCGTGTTGCTATCTGTGGCCGGGGCTGGCGCGGTAGCCGGCGCAGCGGCAGGTTCATCGGCTGGTGCTGGTGCTGGCGGGGTCGGAGCGCTGGCAGGACTGGCTGCCTCGCCTTCGGTTTCAAGCGTGGCGATCTCGGTACCCACCGCCACGCCTTCGGTACCTTCGGCCACCAGCAGCTTGCCGATTGTGCCTTCGTCGACCGCTTCGAATTCCATTGTCGCCTTGTCGGTCTCAATCTCGGCGATGATGTCGCCAGACTTGACGGCATCGCCTTCCTTGACCAGCCAGCGCGCCAGCTTGCCTTCCTTCATCGTCGGCGAAAGCGCCGGCATCTGGATCGCGATGCTCATGCGTAGCTCTCCACCAGCACGTCAGTGTAGAGCTCGCCCGCCTCGGGCTCGGGCGCGTTTTCAGCGAAATCGGCAGCGGCGGAAACTCGCGTGCGCACGTCCTTGTCGAGTTGTTTCAGGCGGTCTTCGGTAATCCCGCGCTCCAGCAATTCAGCTTTTGCATGGTCGATTGGATCACGATGTTCACGTACTTCCTGAACTTCCTCGCGGCTGCGATACTTGGCCGGGTCCGACATTGAATGGCCGCGATAACGATAGGTACTAAGCTCCATCAACATCGGCCCGTTGCCGCCCCGCACATGCGCCAGCGCCAGCTCGGCCGCGCCGCGCACTTCGAGCACATCCATCCCGTTGACCGCCATGCCCGGTATGCGAAACGCCGTGCCACGCCGATGGACATGGGTTTCAGCCGATGATCGTTTGACCGCCGTGCCCATGGCGTACTGGTTGTTCTCGATCACGAAAATGATCGGCAACTTCCACAGGCTGGCCATGTTGAAGGTCTCATAAACCTGGCCCTGGTTGGCCGCGCCATCGCCGAAATAGGCAACACAGACGCCGCCGTCTTCCCGGTATTTGTGAGCAAAGGCGAGCCCGGCCCCCAGCGGCACTTGCGCGCCAACGATGCCGTGGCCGCCGTAGAAGCGGTGATCGACGCTGAACATGTGCATCGATCCGCCCTTGCCGCGGCTGATCCCGGCGGCGCGGCCGGTGAGTTCGGCCATGATCAGCTTCGGATCGATGCCATAGGCGAGCATATGGCCATGGTCGCGATAGCCGGTGATCACCGAATC
>CAXNKI010000049.1:0-7748 GCA_964202645.1 Alphaproteobacteria bacterium
AGTCACCAGCCGCCGCAGCGCGGCGCGGGCCAGCCGCTCCACTTCAACCTTGCGGCGCGCCGGCGCAAGACTGCGCGTCGGCGCGGGGCGGATGATCTCGCCGTCATAGCCATCGGCGACGATCACGCCGCAATGTTCGGGCAGGAACGCCTCCCGCTCCAGCGGCGAACGATCAAGCGCGGGCGGCAGGCCCCAGTAGAAGCGGTCGCAGTATTCGAGATATTCGGTCCACTTGGCGTCGCCCAGCAAGTCGGCCCGGCTGACCTTGATCTCGACGATGATCACCTGCCCCTTTGCATCGATTCCCATCAGATCGGCGCGGCGGTTATTGCGCAACGGCATTTCCGCGCAGCACCAGATATCATTGCGGGCGAACAGCCGCGAAATACCGCGCGCGACGCCCAGCGCAGCGCGCAGTTCGGCGGGATCGGGAAGCTTCGAATCAGTTTCGGCCATGCCCCCTTATTGGGAACATAGAGCGAACTTTCAAGCGCGCGGTGTTGGCCGGGAATTCGCGCATGGCAAATTCCGGATAATCAGGCGCAGCGCTTCGGCCCCAATGCCCCGCCCGGCGGCAGCAGCGCCAGCATGGCCTCGCGCGCGGCGCAGAATTCCTGCCACAAGGCTGTGGCCGGCGCTGCAGGATCGACGCCGCGGGCATGGACGGCGAGCAGCGCGGTAATTCCCGGCTCCATCACTGCGCTAAGATCTGCGAGGGCCTGTTCGGCCAAATCGCGGCGCCAGCCAGCGCAGTCGCGGATGGCGGCGGGAAAAGCACGCACACGCGCATCCATCGCTTCCGGCTGGAGCCCTGCGAGCGCAGCGACTACCGCGGCAGCATCATGCAGCGCCGACCACTTCATGCTGAAGGCGCTGGCCGATGCCTGGCCGAACTGGGCGCGCCCAGCCCCCGGCAGCACGCTGCCGGATGCGGGCGAAGGGCTGAAATCTGAAGACTGCACGTTCATGGGACGAGAGGCATAACCTCCCGCCCCTTGCCAAATCGCTAACCGGCCCGTTTTGGTCCTTTGGGAATGTCGCGATAGGCCACGCCCTTGTCGCCCGATGTCTCGCGCGGCATGCCCAGCACGCGCTCGGCGACGACATTGCGCGAGATCTCGGTGGTGCCACCGCCGATCGCAGCGGCCTGTCGAAGCAGGAAGTTCATCCCCACAGATTCAGTCGCGCCTTCCTCGTCCTCGTCCCACACACTGGCATTGGCGCCCGCCAGTTCATAGGCAATGGTCGAGCGGCGGATGCCGGCTACGGCCCGGAACACGCGGTCAACCGAGGACAGGTCGGTATTGCCCTTGCCCGATGCCGCCGCGCTGGCGATGCGCTTCTGCAGATGCTGAGTGATCAGGCCCAGTGCGCGATGCTCGCCGATCAGTTCGCGTGCAGCGGGATCGTTCAGGCGCCCAGACTTGCGCGCAATGGCAACTGTCGAGGTCTCTTGCTCCATGACCTGCTTGAGGCCAATCGGATGAGTGACATAAGGCGAATTATGCCCCAGCCGCTCGTGATACATCCAGCGCTGGCCGATAGTCCAACCAGCGTCGACTTCGCCCATGCGGTCGCTGTCGGGAACGTGCACGTCGGTGAAGAATTCCTGGCAGGCCTCGCTCTCGCCGTTCAGCCGCTCGATACGGTGGATCTCGATCCCCGGCTGGTGCAGCGGCAGGATGAACACAGTCATGCCCTGATGCTTGGGAACATCCCAGTTGGTGCGCACCAGCATCAGCCCCCAGTCCGCCCACCAGGCGCGCGAAGTCCAGACTTTCGAGCCGTTGACGATCCAGTCGCCGTTCGCATCGCGCACCGCTCCGGTTGAAATACCGGCCACGTCCGATCCGCCGCCGGGCTCGGACAACAGCTGCACCCAGACCTCATCGCCCTTGAGGATCGCGGGCAAGTGCGCCGCTTTCTGTTCATTTGTGGCGAACTCAAGCAAAGTCGAGGCGCAGGGGCTGAAAGTCGGCACCGAAAACCGCGACGGATATTCGTGGCCGGCCAATTCCTCATTGAAAACGCGGTTGTGGTCTGGGGTCAGGCCTTGCCCACCGTATTCCTTGGGGAAGCAGATCCCGGCAAAGCCGCCGTCAAAAACCTCGCGCTGCAAGGCACGATCGCGAGCGACGGCCTTCAGCTCTTCCTCGTCATTCTCGCAGTGCTGGCTCTTGTCCCAGCCTTGCATCGGCCCAAGGCTGGCCTTGATCCAGGCGCGAGCGCGCATCCGGAAATCTTCTACGCTTTCAAGCTGGTCGCTCATGCTGCTTTCTCCTGACCGATCTGAAGCGCTGCAAGCATCCGCCGGTGTTCCGCAGGAGTGCCATAGAGCAACGCGTTGAGCGTCACCCGGCGCAGATAAAAGTGCAGGTCGTGCTCGTACGTCACGCCGATTCCGCCGTGCAACTGCACGCCTTCCTGGCACAGCTCCGGACCCTGCACGCCGATGTAGCTCTTGGCCGCGCTCGCCATTTCGGCGGCGTTGTCCGCGCCGTCGGCAACGGCTTCGGCCGCTGCGTCGCCGATCGCGTGGCTGGCTTCGAGCCATGATTTCATGTCGGCCATGCGGTGCTTGAGCGCCTGATAGGAAGCGAGCGCGCGGCCGAAGGTATAGCGGTTGAACGTCCAGTCGAGAGTCATGTCAAAAGCTGCGTCCATCGCGCCGACTGATTCGGCCGAGAGGATCACGGCCGCATGCTGCATCTGCAGCGTTACTGCCGCATCGGCGCGGGCGAAAGTGCCCAAAAGTGCAGTGGCCGGAACCCGCGTTCCCGCGAAAGTCACTTTCGCGAAACGCCGTGAGACGTCGATGCCCTTGAGCGGCTTGATCGTCACGCCCGGCGCATCAACAGGCACCAGCACTTGCGTCATACCACCTTCGCTTGCGCCGGTCACCAGCAGGTAGCCCGCGTGCGCGCCCGATTCGACTGGCTTGACCGTGCCCTCGATAACCACATCGTCGCCATCCCGACGGATGGTCAGGCTTGCCTCACCCGGCATTTGCCAGGGCGCAGCACCGAGGCAGCAGGAGACAATCGCCTGTCCGGTGAGCAGTTCGCCCAGCACCTTTTGCTGCAGTGCGCCCGTCTGGCCGCCCAGCGCCAGCACCGCGATATTGCAATCGACCAGCGGCCCAGGTGCGGCGTTCTTGCCGAATTCATAGGCCAGCATGGCGAGATCGACGAGGCCGCGCCCCGAAACGCTGCCGCCACCGTCTTCTTCACTCGCCAGCAGCATAGTCCAGCCGAGCTCCGCCCCGCCGGTCCAGTAGTCAGGCTCAAAGCCCATCGGATCGTCGCGCATCTTGCGTTGTTTCGCGAGCGAGGCCTTGTCGGCGAGATAGCGCGAGGTGGTGTCGCGCAGCAGTTCCTGCTCGGATGTCAGATCGTGCCACATGGCCTTCAGATGTCCTCTCGTTTATTTCTTGCCGAACTTCGCGACGCGCTCCTGATAATCGGGCGCGAAGCCGGGGTAATGATATTGTTCGTGCGCCAGCGCCTCTGCCATTGCCATGCCGTCGGTTGCAAGCATCAGCTTCTTGGTTTCCATATTGGTATGCCACGAGTTGGCAAGCACCGACCCCGCAAAATCCGCCACGGCGGCGTCAAGACTCCCCAAAGGACATAGAATGTCGACCAGGCCGAGCGACTTGGCCTCTTCGGCCTCGATCGTGCGGGCGGTGAACATCATGGTCTTGGCCGCCGAAGCACCGATCCGCCGGGGCAGACGCTGCGACATGCCCCAGGCGCCGACGAGCCCCCATTTGCCGTGGGTGTCGGCAAAGCGCGCGCCCGCCTCAGCCATTATGAAATCACAGGCCAGCGCCAGTTCGAGCGCTCCGGTGAAGCAGACGCCATGCACCGCCGCAATGGTCGGTTGCGGCAAGCGCGAGAGCCGCTCGATGATCTTCGGCTTGAGCGGGCCCAGCGTTGTGTCGACCGCGCCGAGATCGGCCCCGGCGCAAAACGCCCGGCCCGCACCGCGCAGCACTACGCAGCCGATAGTGTCTGTCTGACTCTCCAGCGCTGCCAGATAGGCATCGAGTTCCAGGAACAGCTCGGTGTCGAGCGCATTGAGCTTGTCAGGGCGATTGAGCGTCAGGGTGCACAGGCCGTCTGCGTCGCTGCGAAGTACTTTTGCGCTCATTGACCTGCCTCCAGCGCGGCGCTTGCCGCCGCTGCCATATCCGGTGCGGCGCAAGCGGCGACATATTCCTGCTGCAACTGCCGGACGAGCTGCGCAACGGTCGGAATATCATGGATCATGCCGATGCCCTGCCCGGCGCTCCAGATATCGCGCCAAGGGGTCCTGCCCTCAGGCAAATGATCGGTGCCGCGCGCATCCGGAATGAACAGGTTTTCGGGATCGAGGCCGATGGAGCGCAAGCTGGCCTTGAGCCAGCTGGCCGGCATACCGTTGACGCCTTTGGTGTAGATCACCTCGGTAACCCCGCCTTCGACCAGCATCGACTTGTAGCCATCAGGCGCGGCGCTTTCGCGGGTCGCGATCATCCGCGTGCCCAGATAGGCGAGGTCCGCGCCCAGCGCCTCGGCAGCGCGAATTGCTCCGCCGGTCGAAACAGCTCCTGCCATCACGACTGTGCCTGCAAACATCGCGCGCACCTGCGGCACGAAAGTCAGGTGGCTGATCGTCCCGGCATGGCCACCACCGCCCGCGCCAATGCAAACGATCCCGTCCACACCTGCCAGGGCTGCCTTTTCGGCAAAGCGAATGGTGGTCGCATCGTGGAAATGGAGCATTCCATATTCGCGCACCAGTGGCGCGTTCTGCGTCGGATCGCCGACCGACGTGACGATGATCCGCACGCCATATTTCCGGCAGGCAGCAAGCTGCGCGCGGAAGTCTTCAGAGCTTGAATTCGGCGAGATGTTCATTGCCAGCGGGCCGACCTTGCGCCCCGGATTGGCGTCGGCAAAGCGGTCCAGCGCCTCACGCACTGCCTTCAGCTGGACAATCATCTCCTCGTCGTCGCGGCAATGGTTGCGGGTCAGCGATCCGATGATGCCGGCCTGGCAACAAGCAATCGCGAGGTCCGTGCCGCTCACCAGGAACATCGGCGCGGCGAAGGCGGGCAAAGTCAGACTGTCGCGGATTTCCTGCGCAAGCGCCATCGCACGCCTATCCTTTTGTGATGCATCCTCTGGGCCGCCAACCTGCACCGGCGGCCTTGCGGCAATCCTGCCCTGTCTGCATGATGCCCGCAAGCCAGACTGGAGAGGATAAGCGCCGATGTTCAAGCAGATCTGCTTTTTTCGCAAACGACCCGACAAGACCATGGAGGAATTCATGGACTACTACGAGAACCAGCACTCGCAGTTATCGCAGAAAATGGGGCTCAAGCCAGCGATCCCCAATGCGACGCGCTATGTGCGCCGCTATCTCAAGCCCGAAATGAACCCCGTGACCGGCGAAGTGCACGATTCAGGCTTCGATTGTCTGATGGAAATCTGGTGGAACAGCCGCGAGGATTTCGAAGCATCGCAGCGCCTTATCGCGAACCCCGAGCGACTGCCGCACACCATGGCCGACGAGAAGAATCTCTTCGCCAGCCACGCCAACCCGATCGTTTCGATCATCGAGGAATATGATTCGCCGATGGGACCGAACGGCGAGGCGACGCGCGTCGAACTCAAGTACGGGGATTGAAACGCTGAATGGCCTTCCGGCTGACGCCAGCAGGCCTCGGCTAGGGCGAGAAGTTAGGCGGCGAGCTTGCGGTGTTGCAAGCGCCAAGTCTCTGCATCAGCGCCGTGCTGACCTGGATGGGATATTCAAGCAGCAGCTGCGCCCGGCCCTTGGCGACGCAATCGATCGAAGTCGAGGCGAGCACACCGCCGTCCATCGAACCGCCGACCACAAAATTGAGCGCGCCCAGTCCGGGCACACTGAACCGGTCGACCTCAAACGGAGCGGCCCCAGCGAGCACGGCGTGATAGTGCGCACCGACCGCCTCAGGAGTCAGGGCGGCGGCAATATAGGGCAGAAATTCGGCTTCGCGGGCAATCACCGCGACGTTGAACAGATTGCCCTTGTCGCCGCTGCGTGCCCAGGCAAGGCGGATCAGCGGCACGGTCTGCAGCGGATCGATGTCGTCTGGCAGTGCGGGAAAGGCCGGCGCGATGGCATCGGCCGCATTGCCCCTGACATCTCCAGGCACGGCAAAGGTCACACACTGGCCGTCCAGCGAGACTGTTTGCTGGACTATTCCCTTGGGCACCAGGAATCCGGCAATGTGCTGGACCGGGCGCACTGAAGCCGCAAGGCTGATGCTGATCCCGACTGACATGTGGCTGATCGCTGAACTCTGTTCGCGAACAAGCACTTGCGCACCTTCCTGATCGGGATGATCGGCGACAAGCCGGCAAATCGCCGTTCCTGGACCAGGGCCCTCGCCGCCGATGATGTCGCAATGCGTGCGGGTCAACGGCGGCAGCTGACTTTGCCGCAACAGACTGATGGTCCGGGTAACCAGCTCCTCGCCGAGCCGCCTGGCTTTGGCTGCTGCCTCGAGGCCGATAATCGGGATGAGCGCCGAAGCGCGCCAGCCCTGTTCATAGGTCAGGCTTGCCTTGCAGGTCGACGTCCGGCCGAGCCCCCGCGCGCCGCTCACCGCGACCCGGTCTGGTCCGATCTGCGCCAGCTGTACCTCGGTGAAGTCGCAAACCACATCCGCCACATAATAGCGCTGCGGGTCGCTCACCTCGTAAAGCAGTTGTTCGGCGACAGTGCCGATCGAAACCAACCCGCCGGTCCCTTCGGGTTTGGTGATCACCAGCCCCCCATCGGCGCTGCATTCGCCGATCGGCATGCCGATGCCAGCCCAGTCGGGAACATCGCGCCAGTCGGTAAACGTGCCGCCGGTTACTTGCGCCGAGCATTCAAGCAGATGTCCCGCCAGAGTTCCGGCGGCGAGCAGGTCGAAGTCATCCGGTCCCCAACCGAATTCATGGATCAGTGGCCCGAGTGCCATGGCGCTGTCGACCGCGCGACCGGTGATGACGATGTCCGCTCCGGCAGCCAGAGCGGCCGCAATCGGGAAGGCGCCGGTATAGGCCACCAGGCTGTTCACCCGGTCGGCGCCCCGGACCTTCTCGAACACGGACGAACCATCGAACATGTCGCGCGTTTCCGGCCCGATGATTGCATCCGCACGGGCAGTGAGATCGTCGCCCTCGACCACGCCGATGCGCAGTTTCAGCCCTTGGGCCTCGGCGCCTCGCCGCAGATCTTCGGCGCAAGCCGCCGGATTGAGGCCGCCGGCATTGGCGACCACGCGGATGCGCCGGTCCAGCAGGGTCTGGAGATGCGGCAGGATATAGCCAGGCGCGAAATCGGAAGCGAAGCCCTGTCCGGTGCCATTCGCCAAGCCCCGGCCAAGACCGCCCATCACGGACTCGGCAAGGAAATCGAAGATGATGTAATCAAGCGACCCGCCTTTCTCGAGCAGCTGGGCAATCCCCATCCTGCTGTCGTTGAAAAAGGCCGTTGCGGCGCCGATCCGGATTGTCTTGCTCACCTGCTCTCGCTTTCAGGATGCAGGATAAATGGACGAGCGGTTTCCGCAATGCATTTCAGGCGGTGCAATTCTATGTCACGCTGGCCCTCACCCCGTCCGACAAGCGCAATGATCTAAACCGTAAAGCTCTCGCCGCAGCCGCAAGCGCCCTTCGCGTTGGGGTTGGCAAACACGAAACCGGCGGTGAAATCGTCTTCCTGCCAGT
>CAXNKI010000050.1:0-7735 GCA_964202645.1 Alphaproteobacteria bacterium
CGCGGCCTACAGCTCGGGCACCCCGGCGCTCGGCGTCGGCGCGGGCAATGCGGTGGTCACTGTGGACGATACCGCCGATCTGGACGACGCCGCCGAGAAGATCCGCATTTCCAAGACGCTGGATCTCGCCGCCTCGTGCTCGTCGGACAATGCAGTGGTGCTGTTTGACAGCATCTATGACGTGATGCTCGAAAAGCTGATCCATCAGGGCGGCTACGTGCTCAGCGTGGATGAAAAGGCCAAGCTGCAGGCAGTGCTGTGGAAGGACGGCATTCTCAACGCCGCAATCGTCGCCCAGCCGGCCGAGAAGATCGCCGGCATGGCCGGTTTCGGCCTGCCCGAAGGAAAGCGGTTCCTGATCATTCCCGAAGAGAACTGGGGCCCGGACTATCCTTTCTCGGGCGAGAAGCTGACCGTGACGATGACGCTCTACCGCGCGCGTGACATCGATCATGCCATCGAGATCACCAACGGCGTGCAGGCCTATCAGGGCCGCGGCCATTCGTGCGGGATCTATTCGACCTCGGACGAGAACATCATGAAGCTGGCGCACGCCACCTTCACCAGCCGGGTGATGGTCAACCAGCCGCAGTCGGCCTCGAACAGCGGCAATCTGTGGAACGGTATGCGCCAGACCTTCTCGCTGGGCTGCGGCTCGTGGGGCGGCAATTCGACAAACAACAACATCACCTGGCGCGACCTGATCAACGAGACCTGGGTCTCCAAGCCGCTGGCAGTGACCAAAGTTTTGCCGAGCGATGAGGAACTGTTCGGCAAGGACATCATCGAGCTGGTCGGCTGATCCGATGACCGGCCAGTTCGCACTCACCGATGACCAGCTCGCCATCCAGGACATGGCGCGCAAGTTCACCGCCGACCGGATCACGCCGCACGCGGCCAAGTGGGACGAAGATCACCATTACCCGGTCGACGTCTGGAAAGCGGCGGGCGAGCTTGGGTTCGGGGCGATCTATGTCTCGGAGGAAAGCGGTGGCATCGGCCTCGGCCGGCTTGAGGCGGCGCTGATCATGGAAGCCATGGCCTATGGCTGCCCGGCGACCAGCGCCTATATCTCGATCCACAACATGGTCGCCTGGATGATCGACAGCTTTGCCTCGGACGACGTGAAGGCGCGGTTTCTTCCGGATCTCGTCTCGATGGACAAGATAGCCTCTTATTGTCTGACCGAGCCGGGCTCCGGCTCGGACGCAGCGGCGCTGAAGACCACCGCGCGGCTGGATGGCGACAGTTACGTCATCAACGGCACCAAGCAGTTCATCTCGGGCGGCGGGGTGAACGATCTTTACGCGGTGATGGTCCGCACCGGGCAGGACGGGCCAAAGGGCATTTCCTGCGTGATCGTTGAGAAGGGCGCGGAAGGCCTCTCGTTCGGCGCGCCGGAGAGGAAACTTGGCTGGAATTCCTCGCCCACCGCGCAAGTGATTTTCGACAATGTCCGCGTGCCCGTAGCCAACCGCGTCGGCGCGGAAGGCGATGGTTTCAAGTTCGCGATGGCCGGGCTTGATGGCGGGCGGATCAACATCGGCGCCTGTTCCCTGGGAGGCGCGCAGCGCTGCCTTGATGAGGCAGTGGCTTACGTCAAGGATCGCAACCAGTTCGGTCAGGCGATCGCCCAGTTCCAGAACACCCAGTTCACGCTTGCCGACATGGCGACCGATCTGGAAGCCGCGCGAGCGCTGCTTTATCTGGCTGCCGCCAAGGTCTCCGAAGGAGCACCCGACAAGACACGCTTTGCCGCGATGGCCAAGAAGCTCGCTTCGGACAGCGGCAGCGAAATTGTCGACAAGGCGCTGCAGATGTTCGGTGGCTATGGCTATCTCAAGGACTATCCCATCGAACGCTTTTGGCGCGACTTGCGCGTGCACCGCATCCTCGAAGGCACCAACGAAGTGATGCGGATGATCATCGGGCGAGACCTGCTGAAATGACGACTGACGAAATGATCATCCGCCGCGAGGGCATCGCGGGCTTCCTTACGCTCAACCGGCCCAAGGCGATACATGCGCTCACCGCCGGCATGGACGCGGCGATGCAGGCCGCGCTGCTTGATTGGGCCGATGATGACGGCGTGCGTGCCGTGATCGTCGATCACTCGGAAGGCCGTGGCTTCTGCGCCGGCGGCGACATCGCTTTCCTGCGCAATTCCGCGCTGACCGACAATGGCGCATCGGGCCGGAAATTCTTCTATGAGGAATACCAGCTCAACCATCTCATGTTCACCTATTCCAAGCCCATCGTTGCCTTCATGGATGGCATCACCATGGGCGGCGGGGTCGGCATTTCGCAGCCTGCGAGCTTCCGCGTCGCCACAGAGCATACCCGCTTCGCCATGCCCGAAACCGGCATCGGCCTGTTTCCAGATGTCGGCGGCGGCTGGTATCTGGCCCACCTCAAGGGCCGGATCGGTCAGTTCCTTGCGCTCACCGGTGCACGGCTCGACGGGGCGGAATGCCTGTGGGCGGGGCTGGCCACGCATTTCCTGCCATCGGCGCGGATTGATGAGGCGAAGCAGCGCATCGCGCGCGGCGAAGCAATTGATCAGGTGCTCGGCCAGTTGGGCGAAACGCCGCCCGATCCGCGCATCGCCGCCAACGCCGATCTGATCGCAAAGCATTTCCACTCCGACGTGCTCGAAACCGTGCTCGCCTCGCTGGCCAGCGAGGCGAGCGAATGGGCGCAGAAGGAACTCGCCACGCTTCGCACCAAGAGCCCGCAGGCCTGCAAGGTGGCTCTGCGCCAGTTGGCCAAAGCGCGCCGGCTCGACCGCTTCGATGACTACATGGCGATGGAATACCGCATCGCCAGCCGGGTGCTGACCCTGCCGGACTTCGCCGAAGGCGTCCGAGCGGTGATCGTCGACAAGACCAATGATGCAAAGTGGAACCCGGCGACGCCCGAGGGTGTCACTGAAGCGATGCTCGAGGCGATTTTTGCGCCCCTGCCTGCCGATGAGGAATGGAAGCCCTTATGAGTTACGAAACCCTGCTGGTCGAACAGCGCGGTGCTGTCACGCTGATCACGATCAACCGGCCGCAGGCGCTGAACGCGCTGAGCAGCCAGGTGCTTGAAGACCTGATCGACGCCTTTGCACGGTTCGAGGCCGATGCCACCCAGGGCTGTGCGGTGATCACCGGAGCGGGCGACAAGAGCTTTGTGGCTGGCGCGGACATCAAGGAAATGGTCGAGAAATCGGGTGCCGATTTCTATGCGCAGGACTTTTTCGCCAAGTGGACCAGCCACATCGTCAAGCTGGTGCGCAAGCCGTGGATCGCGGCGGTGAACGGCTTTGCGCTGGGCGGCGGCTGCGAACTTGCCATGATGGCCGATTTCATCATCGCCTCGGAAAAGGCGCGCTTCGGCCAGCCGGAAATCAAGCTGGGCGTGTCTCCCGGCATGGGCGGCTCGCAGCGCCTGACCCGGGCAGTCGGCAAGGCCAAAGCCATGGACATGTGCCTGACCGGCCGGATGATGGACGCCGCCGAGGCCGAGCGTTCGGGCCTCGTGAGCCGCGTGGTGCCGGCCGACGAACTGCTCGACACGGCGCTGAAAGTTGCCGCCGAGATCGCCGCGATGCCGCCGCTGGCGGCCATTGCCAACAAGGAGCTTGTCGATGCGGCCTTCGAGACCATGCTCGATCAGGGGGTTGTACACGAGCGCCGTGTGTTCCAGATCCTCGCTGCGACCGAGGACAAGGCCGAAGGCATGAGCGCCTTCGTTGAAAAGCGCGCGGGCGTCTGGAAGGGGCGCTAGAGCCATGAAAATCGCATTTATCGGCCTCGGCAACATGGGCGGCGGCATGGCTGCGAATCTGGTCAAGGCGGGGCATAATGTGCGTGCATTTGATCTGGCGGAAGAAGCGCTGGCCAAGGCGAAGGCCAATGGCTGCGAGACCTTTGCTACGGTGCGCGAGGCGGTCTCGGGCGTCGATGCCGTGGTCTCGATGCTGCCCAACGGGGCCATCGTCGACAAGGTCTATGCCGAGGACGTGATCGGCCACGCGCCGAAAGGCGCGGTGCTGCTTGATTGCTCGACCATCGATGTCGCCACGGCAAAGAAAGTCGTCGAAGCGGCGACTGCTGCGGGCTACGAGGCGGTCGATGCGCCGGTTTCGGGCGGTATCGCGGCGGCAAACGCCGCCACGCTGACGTTCATGGTTGGCGGCACCGACAGCGCCTTTGCCCGCGCAGAGCCGCTGCTAGCGAAAATGGGCAAGGCGGTGATCCACGCCGGCGCCGCGGGCGCAGGCCAGGCGGCGAAGATCTGCAACAACATGCTGCTCGGCATTCACATGATCGGCACTTGCGAAGCTTTCGCCATGGCAGAGAAGCTGGGGCTGGACGCGCAGAAGTTCTACGACATTTCCTCGGTAAGCTCGGGCCAGTGTTGGTCGATGACTTCCTATTGCCCGGTGCCCGGCGTCGGTCCGCAGAGTCCGGCGGACAACGATTATCAGGGCGGGTTTGCCACTGCGCTGATGCTGAAGGACCTGAAGCTGGCGATGGAAGCGGCAGGTACCAGCGGCGCGAGTGTGCCGATGGGCGCTCGGGCAAAGGAGCTTTACGAGGCCTTCAACGCCGGGGGTAATGGCGGGCTGGATTTTTCGGCTATCATCAAGACGCTGTAATTCCCCTCCCACCCGCGGGAGGGGAGGATTCAAGCCGCGCTCAGCCCGCCATCGAGCTTCAGCTCCGATCCCGTCATGAAGCTGCTCTCGTCACTGGCGAGATAGAGCACGCCGTGGGCCACTTCTTCGGGCGCGCCGATGCGGCCCATCGGGATGGCCTTGCCCAGCGCTGCGTGCGTTTCTTCGATTGGCCGGCTCTTGTCGAGGCGGAAGCCCTCGAGGATCTCGGTGGCGACAAAGGCCGGGTGGACCGAATTGCAGCGGATCTGCCAGCCGGCCCGCGCGCAATAGAGCGCGACCGACTTGGTCAGCATCCACAAAGCCGCTTTTGAAGCGTTGTAGGCGGCGAGGAACGGATCGGCGGTGAAAGCGGCAATCGAGGAAATATTGACGATGCTCGCCGGCTGGCTCTCGCGCAGCAGTGGCAGCGCATGTTTGATCCCCAGGAATGGCCCGGTCGAATTGATCGCCATGGTTTGCTCCCACAGGTCAAGGCTGGTGGTCTCGACCGTGCCGCCCCTGCCGATCCCGGCATTGTTGACCAGCACCGAGAGCCCGCCGAACCTGTCCTGCGCCAGTGCCAGGGCCGCCTGCCATTGCGCCTCGCTGGTCACATCATGCGCGCAGGCGAAAGCGGTGCCTGCGCCGCATTCCGCATTGATTGCTTCGGCCTGCGCTTCGGCGCCGGCAAGGTTGATGTCGGTCAGCAGTACTTTTGCGCCATGCTGCGCCAGCTTGAGCGCAATCGCCGCGCCCAGCCCTTGCGCTGCGCCGGTGACCAGCGCTTTCTTGCCCGCAACTCTCATGCCCCGCTCCCCAGAATGTCCGGCGCGAGCAGCAGCAGCAGCCGGGTGTCGATGCCATAGCCCGCCTCGCGCCAGCGGGAAATCGCTGCACTAATCTCGCGGCGGGGCACGCGGTGGACGGTGATGTTCTCGCCTGGCGTGCCGCCGCCGGGACCCACCTTGGTAAGACCATGCGCCCGCAGCAGGGTGAAGCTTTCGCTGACCATGCCGGGCGAGGAATAGAACTCGCCGATCACGTCCATCCGCGCAGCGTGGTAGCCGGTTTCCTCCTCCAGCTCGCGCGCAGCGGCGGCGGTGGCCTCCTCGCCTTGAAGCGAATCGTCATCACCGACGAGGCCGGCGGGAAGCTCTATGCAGCTGCGGCCCAGCGGGATGCGGTACTGCTCGACGAGGATGACATGGTCCTCCGCGTCGACGGCGAGGATCACCGCTGCCTTGATACCGCGCGAGCGGCTGACATATTCCCACCGCCCCCGCGTCTTGGCGGTGATGAACTTGCCTTGCCAGACGATCTCTTCAGGCTCGAGCTGGCTCATACCTCGATCAGCCTGTCCGGCAATTCGTTGGTATCGCCTTCGGCAATCGGGAAGTGCTCTTCCAGCACCGCGCCGACTTTCTCGACCGCCGCGACCATGCCCTCGGCGACGCGGCCCTCGCGGACATGAGCCAGCATTGCGGCCATCGCCTCGCCCCAGACCATCGGATCGACCTTGCCGGCAATCGCTTCGTCAGCGACGATTTCGGCGCGGTGCTCGGCCATCGAGATGTAGATGAGAATACCTGTGCGGCCATGCGTGCGCCGCTCAGCCCCCACCTTGAAGCACATGATTGCGCGCGCGCGCACGCGCTCGTGTTTTATCGGGCCGGGTACGAGGAAAAGCCGCAAGGGCCGCCAAAGCTGCAACAGCCACATACCAGCGAATTTCAAACTGGCGACCAGCAGCGCGATGCCAAAGACCTCCTGCGGTTGCCATTCCTGCACCCAGCTGCCGGTCAGCCGGTCATAGATCCCGAGATAGAAATCGGGGAACAGCGCCAGCGCGGCGAGCGCGAGGAAAGCGACAAAGATCGACCACAGCAGCGCCACTTCGGCATAGTCGTCCGACTGCTGCGTAACGATGGTGACCACTTCGCCGGCGGTGCGCCGTTCGACTGCCGAGACTGCCGCGCTGACCTTGGCGCGGCCTTCATCGGTCATTGCGGGAATTTTCGCCATGGCCTGTTTCCTACCAGCTGCCCGAGGAGCCGCCGCCGCCGAAGCTGCCGCCGCCTCCCGAAAAACCGCCGCCGCCGAAGCTGCTGCCACCGCTGCTGGTGCGCGCACTGGCGAGCGCATCAGCAACAGTCCACAGGATCACCGGGCCAAGCCCCTTGGGACGATAGCCATTGCGCTTCATCAGGCTGGTAATCAGCGGCAGAACGAAGATGAAGAAGAACAGCAACCCGAAGAAGAAGTACGGCGTGATACCGTCCTCGGGGCTCGTTGCAGCAGTTTGGGCCTGCGCGGCGGCGATGCGGGCTTCGCTTTCGGGAAGGGTCAACTGGGTAATCAGCGCATCGGTGCCCGCCTCGATCCCGGCGGGCATGTCCCCCTCCTTGAATTTCGGCAGGATCTGGCCCTGAATGATCAGCGAGGAGAGGCCATCGGTTAAGATACCTTCGAGCCCATAGCCAACCTCGATGCGCACCTTGCGCTCATTGGGCGCGACAATCAGCAGCGCCCCGTCGTTCTTTTCCTTGCTGCCGATGGCCCAGGTCCGCCCCAGCCGGTAGCCGTAGTCGGAGATTTCGTAACCTTCGAGGCTGGGCAGCGTGGCGACGACCAGCTGGCGCTGCGACTGGGTCTCCAGCGCGGCGAGCTTTTGCGTAAGGCGCGCCTCGACATCGTCTGGAATGATATTGGCGGCATCGACCACCCGTCCGGTGAGCGGCGGGAAAGTCTGTGCCCACGCCGTGGCAGTGGCAAGCAGAACTCCCGCCGCCGCCAGCATTCCATAGACCGCAAGTGCAACCCGGCGATGAGGCCCGGGACGGCCGAGCATGGCCTGGTTCCTCTCGCTCAGATCTTGCCTTCAAGGTTGGGCGCGACTTCGGCGCCCGGGGTGGCCGCCTGATAGGGCACATAGGCCTTGGCGCCGCGGATCATCGCGCCGAACATCTCGGGGAACGTGCGCACGCGGGTGTTATAGTCGCGCACCGCTTCGTTGTAGTCGCGGATGCTCACGCGGATGCGGTTCTCCTGACCCTCCAGCTGGCTTTGCAGCATCTGGTAATTGGTGATGCT
>CAXNKI010000051.1:0-7659 GCA_964202645.1 Alphaproteobacteria bacterium
TGGCGTCCACAAGGTACTGGTCGCGCAGCACAGTCTTGAACTGGCCGGTGTTCATCTCGGGCACGATGATCTGCTCATAACTCTTGAGCAGATCGCCGAGATTGGCGGGCAGCGGCCAGATGTGGCGCACGTGGATGTGGCTGACATCCAGCCCTTTGGCGCGCGCGCGGCGCACCGCCTGATGAATCGGACCGAAGGTCGATCCCCAGCCGACAATCGCGAGCTTGCCGCCCGCTTTGCCAAGGCTGACCTCCTGCGCCGGAATGCCTTTGGCGATGCCGTCGATCTTGGCCTTGCGGGCATCGGTCTGCGCCTGATGGGTTTCGGCCGAATAGTCGAGATCGCCGGTGTCAGGTGCTTTTTCAATACCGCCGATGCGGTGCATCAGGTCCGCGGTTCCGGCCTTGATCCACGGGCGCACCCCGCGCGCGTCGCGCTTGTAGGGCAGCACCTGATCTCCGCCGTTCTTTTCCTCAAGAAAAGTCACAGGAAACGGCTCGAAGTTCTTGGGATCAGGAACTTTCCAAGGCTCAGCGGCATTGGCAATATAGCCGTCCGTCAGCAGCATCACCGGGGTCATGTATTGCACCGCGATGCGGCAGGCCTCGATCGCCACCTCGAAGGCATCGGCGGGCGAGCAGGCAGATATGACCGGAATCGGCGCATCGCCGTTGCGGCCATAGACCGCCTGATAGAGGTCGCTCTGTTCGGTCTTGGTCGGAAGACCAGTGGAAGGGCCGCCGCGCTGCGAATTGACGATCACCAGCGGCAGCTCCGTCATCACTGCAAGCCCCATCGCCTCGCCCTTGAGCGCAATGCCCGGGCCTGATGAGGAGGTAACGCCCAGCAGCCCCGCATAAGACGCGCCGATGGCGGCGCAGATCGCAGCGATCTCGTCTTCCGCCTGGAACGTGGTGACGCCGAATTCCTTCATCTTCACCAGATTGTGCAGGATCGCCGAAGCAGGTGTGATCGGATAGCCACCGAAGAACATCTTGAGGCCCGCCAGCTGTGCGCCCGCGACCAGACCGAGGCTGACTGCCTCCGCGCCGGTCACCGTGCGATAGAGCCCCGGCGGCGAGGCCACCGGTTCGAGATGCAGCTTGCCTACCGTGCCGCCCAGTTCCGCCGTTTCGCCGTAAGCATGGCCAGCGTTGAGCGCGGCAATATTGGCATCGGCCAGCACCGGGTTTTTCTTGAACTTGTCCTGCAGCCATTCGATCAGCGGCGCGCGGTCGCGTTCGAACATCCACAGCGCCAGCCCCAGCGTCCACATGTTCTTGCAGCGCAGGGCCTCCTTGTTGCCCAGACCGAACGGCTTGACCGATTCCAGCGTATGCGCGCTGATATCGAATGCCAGCACCTGCCACTTGGCGAGGCTGCCATCGTCAAACGGGCTGACTGCGTATTTCGCTTTTTCGAGGTTGCGCTTGGTGAACTCACCGGTGTCGGCGATGATCAGGCCGCCCGGCTTCAGCGCCTGGACATTGGTCTTGAGCGCCGCCGGGTTCATCGCCACCAGCACATCGGGCGCATCGCCAGCCGTGGTAATATCGGTCGAACCAAAATTGATCTGGAAGGCGGAGACGCCAAACAGCGTACCTTGCGGCGCGCGAATTTCCGCCGGAAAGTCCGGGAAAGTCGCCAGATCATTGCCCGCCAGCGCAGTGGAAAGAGTAAACTGTCCGCCAGTCAGCTGCATGCCATCACCGGAATCGCCGGCGAAGCGCACCACTACTGCTTCGGGGACTGCACTATCGCGGGAAATCGCCGCGGAATCGCCATCGGCCAGAATTGTCGCCATTTTCGTCCTCTTTGAGCGGCACGCAGCGGCCGCCAAATTCTCCCCTAGGCATCTCAACCCTGCGTGCAATCGAGAAAAACTGTCAGCAGCAGATACCCATACTTGGGCAAAACTCCCCCTTGACCTCCTAGTCAAGCGGCAAACCACCGATTAGGGGCAGTCAGTGCAATTTGTGCCCAAGATGTTTGCCTCATGCTGAACCATTTCCCTTCCCGGCCCTGCGAGACGGCACAATGAACGATTTTTCAGCTCTGCCCTATCGGCCCTGCGTCGGCATCATGCTGGTCAACCAGCAGGGTCTGGTCTTCGTCGGCAAGCGCATCGACACGCGCGGCCAGCCCAGCGAGGGCGATTTCTGGCAAATGCCGCAAGGCGGGATCGACAAAGGCGAAGAGCTGGAAGCGGCCGCCTGGCGCGAACTGGCCGAGGAGACCGGAGTGCTCGCTCACCAGGCTGAATTGATCGCGCGTACCCGAGAAGAAGTGTTCTACGACTTGCCGGACGAATTGCTCGGCAAGCTGTGGGGCGGCAAATGGCGCGGCCAGCGCCAGCACTGGTTCCTCGCGCGGTTTTCCGGTGAGGATGCCGATGTCCGCCTCGACGCCCATGACCCGACCGAATTCAATGACTGGCGCTGGGCTGAGCCGGAAACGCTGCCCGAGCTGATCGTGCCGTTCAAAGCCCGCGTTTATCGCAGCGTGCTGGAAGAATTCCGCGCGCTGATCTGACCGAACCCGTTCAGTTTTCCGTGATCACCGGCTCGGGCTTGATCGTATCGGCGCTCACCATGTGCGGCGCCGGGCCTTTGGCAAGTGCGGCGGACAGCGAACGGGTCGCCTCGCAATTCTCGCCGCACAGGCCGCGCAGGCGCACAAGATTGCGGCGCGCGCGGTCAACCGCGCCCTTTTCAACCAGCGCAATGCCTTCGCCGGAAATCGCCGTCATGTTCTGTGGCTCATTCGCCAGCGCCAACCGGTAATAATGCAGCGCCTTGCCCTGCATTCCCTGGCGGCGGGTGGCAGCAGCGAGTTCGAGCAACACAGCCACTTCGCCCGGCTGGATGGTCAGCGCCGCCTCATAAACATCGATCGCGGCATCAATCCGGCCTGCGTCCAGCTCACCCCGCCCCTGCGCCAGCAGCGCCGCAACGCGCGAATCGACCGGGCGGGAGGGAGCAGAATGGCCAACGCTGGCCGAAACACCTGCCAACAGCGAAAGCGCCAGTGCGGCGGAATAATAACGCATTACAAACTCCCTGACGGCACTGAGCGAGACTCCATCTCCTGAATCCCGAGACGCTATATTCATAGCTCAGCTGAATATCATATGCACGACAGGCGTGCGACGAAAAATCCGTCGGTCCCATCACGATACGGCGTGAAGCGATTTCCTGAACCACGCGGCTCGCCGAAGCCTTCCGGCAGGGGATCGGCGCGGAACCGGTCATTGCGCGCCAGAAACGCCGCAGCCTGATCAGCCCCTTCGCTGTCGAGCAGCGAACAGGTGACATAAACCAGCCGTCCGCCGGGCTTTACCAGCCGCGCCGCCAGATCGAGCAGCCGGGCCTGCAGAACAACCAGCCGCGCCAGTTCCCGCGGGGTGAGCCGCCATCGGCCTTCGGGATTGCGCCGCCAGGTGCCGGTGCCCGAACAGGGCGCATCGATCAGCACGGCGTCGGCCTTTCCGAGCCACTCGGCCAGCGCCTTGTCCTCCTGCCCCGGATCGAGCAGCTGGGACTGGATGATAGTCGCCCCGGCTCGATCCGCACGTGGCGGCAGTCGCGACAGACGACCCCGGTCGGTGTCGCAGGCGAGCAGCACGCCGCGATTGTCCATCGCTGCGGCCAGCGCCAGGGTCTTGCCACCGGCTCCGGCACACAGGTCGATGACAGTCTCGCCCGGATGCGCGCCAAGCGCTTCGCAAACGAGCTGCGAGCCGGTGTCCTGCACTTCGATCAGCCCTGCCTGATGGGCCTCCCACTGTTCGACCGGGGTGCCGAAAGGCAGGCGCAGTCCATGCAGCGCCGCCGTCGGCTCGGCTGCAACCGGCAGTTCAATCGTCTCACGCGCCGCTTTCAGGCTGTTCACCCGGATATCAAGCGGCGCACGCCCCAGCAGATCACCATCCACTGCAGATGCGGCCAGGAGTTTTTCCAGCCACGCCGGCGCGGTACCGGGCCGGGCATAACGCTCGCCGGGTGCCGAGGGCGCAGGTGCATGGGGCGATCCATCGAACAATGCGGTGAGCGCCGGATCGTGCTTCGCGAGGGTCAGCATGGCCGCGCGGCCGCTCAACGGAACTTCGCCGCACTTGCGTATCGCGCCATAGGCGAGCTCGCGCACCGCGCGGCGATCGCTGCTGCCGGCAAAACGCCGCGTGCGAAACCATTCGGTGATGATGCGATCAGCCGGAGCGCCATTATTGCGCGCGGCGGCAATGACGAGATCAAGGATCTCGATGGCGGCCTGAACTCTGGCTGCCGGAGTCATGTATTTCTATCCCAGCGCGGGGTGCTCGCTTCGCAAGCCACTTAGCGGGTCGGGTAATTCGGCGCTTCGCGCGTGATCGTCACATCGTGCACATGGCTTTCCTGCAGGCCCGCATTGGTGATCCGCACGAACTTCGCCTTGGTGCGCAAGTCATCAATGGTCGCCGAGCCGGTATAGCCCATCGCCGCTTTCACCCCGCCAACCAGCTGGTGGATGACATCGCGCGCCGGGCCCTTGAAGGGCACCTGCCCTTCGATCCCCTCGGGCACCAGCTTCATCTGGTCCTTGATGTCCTGCTGGAAATAGCGATCCGCACTGCCGCGAGCCATCGCGCCGACCGAACCCATGCCGCGGTAGCTCTTGTAGGCGCGGCCCTGATAAAGAAACGTCTCGCCCGGGGCTTCCTCGGTGCCGGCAAGCAGCGAGCCGATCATGATCGACGAAGCGCCCGCTGCGAGCGCCTTTGCCGCATCGCCCGAAGTGCGCAGGCCGCCATCGGCGATCACCGGTACACCCGACTTGCTGGCTTCTTCGGCAGCTTCCAGGATCGCCGTCAGCTGCGGCACGCCCACGCCTGCGACCACCCGGGTGGTGCAGATCGAACCCGGCCCGATGCCCACTTTGACCCCGTCTGCACCCGCGCCGACCAGCGCCTTTGCCGCCTCGGCAGTGGCGATGTTGCCAGCAATGACTTGCGCCGAATTGGACAGCTTCTTCACCCGCTCGACCGCGCGGGCAACGTCGCGGTTGTGGCCATGCGCAGTGTCGATCACGATTACGTCGCATTCTGCCGCCAGCAGAGCCTCGGTGCGCTCGAAACCCTTGTCGCCCACCGTGGTCGCCGCCGCAACCCGAAGCCGGCCGGAGCCATCCTTGGTGGCATCGGGGTAGTTGACTGCCTTTTCGATGTCCTTGACCGTAATCAGCCCGATGCAACGGAACTTGTCGTCGACCACCAGCAGTTTCTCGATCCGGCGCTGGTGCAGGAGCTGCTGCGCCTCTTTCTCGCCGACGCCCAGCCTGACCGTCGCGAGATTCTCATGCGTCATCAGCTCGCGCACCGGCTGGAGCGGATTAGCGGCGAAGCGCACGTCACGATTGGTCAGGATGCCGACCAGCTTTCCGCCGTGCTCGACAACGGGAATGCCGCTGATCCGGTGGGTCTTCATCAGCGCCTGTGCCTCGCCGAGCGTTGCGTCCGGGCCAATGGTGATCGGATTGACCACCATCCCGCTCTCGTAACGCTTGACCGCGCGCACCGCCGCGCACTGTTCCTCGACGGTCAGATTGCGGTGAAGCACGCCTATCCCGCCGAGTTGCGCCATGACGATCGCCATGTCAGCCTCGGTGACGGTGTCCATCGCCGAAGAGACCACCGGAATGTTGAGCGCGATGCCCCGCGTCAGCCAGGTGCGCGTGTCGGCCATGCTTGGTACGATGTCACTCTCGGCGGGCCGGAGCAGCACGTCATCGAAAGTCAGGCCGAGGGGGATATCCATAAGTGCCACAGTTCCAGCTGTTCCGGAGCTTCCCGGAAGATTCGTGGCGGCCCATGTAACCGCGCCCGCCGCCGGGCACAAGGCGGGGGTTTAGCGGCTGGCAGGGCGCACCCGGCGCACATCGCCGAACCAGCGCGCCAGCGCGACATGGAATGCCACGTCTTCCGCCGCGCCGCCCAGCTCGATTGTGCGGCTCAGGTTGTCGGCGGGGCGGTGATAGGGGCCCTCGAAAAAGGCCTCGACCCGCGCCGTATCGGCGTAGGCGCTGGAGACCATGACTGCCGGGATGTCGTGCTGCATCAGCGCCCAGCCATCCTGCCGGCGGACATATGCGTTTGCCGCATCACCGGGCACAATCGCGCGGCGCTCACGCCTTGCAACCGCTTCGATCTGGGCGTCGAGCGGGGTCATGCCGCGCCCGACGATGGCCAGCGGGGTGCCAGCAGGCGCCAGCGCGATGCTGTCGATATTGAATGCGGCGACGATCTGTTTGAGCGGCAGCGGCGGATTTTCGGCGAAGGCATGCGCGCCCAGCAGGCCGAGCTCTTCCGCCGTGGTCGCGAGGAAATAGATGTCGCGGTCCGGCCTGGGCCCCTTCACCAGTCGCCGGGCGATCTCGGTCAGCGCGGCAAGGCCGCTGGCATTGTCCACCGCGCCCCGGCAGATGATGTCTTCGGCAGGTGCTTCGCCGCAGATGCCGAAATGGTCCCAGTGTGCCGCAAACAGCACCGCGCCGCTGCCCGGACGCCGCCCTGGCAGCTTGCCGATGAGATTGAACGTGCTGATCGCGGTTTCGCGTGTGGTGGCTTCAAGCGATGCGGCCAGATCGAGCGGGATCGGCACGAAATCGGGCTGCGCCGCTGCCGCTTCAAGCGCGGCAAGCGTGCGCCCGCTGCCTTGCAGCAGGTTCCGCAATCCAGCGGCCGTGATGAAGGCCTCAAGATCGCCGCCCAGCTTTTCGCTCGCCAGCGCATAGCCGGGCCGGTTGCGACGGCTGCAGATATTGGCCAGGGTGCGCTCGCCATCGAGCACGGTCATCACGCCCGATGCGCCCGCTTCGAGCAAGGCGTTCTGCCGATCGCTGTTTTCGACGCCGCCATCGAGCAGCAGCGCGACCTTGCCTGCCAGCTCGTTGCGCGGCGGCAGCTGTCCTTGCGCCATGCCGACGAACAGCACCGGCGCATCGCGGATCAGGCTGCGGTTGCCCGAGGTCAGCACCAGCACCGCATCAGCAGGCGTGTACTGCGGCCGGCCGCGACGGGTGAAGCGCGCCGACGACAACGCGGGCGAACGCTCGATCAACGCGACTGGCGCGAACCATTCGTTGCCTGGATCGTTGGTGCCAGAAGCCAAGCCGATATCGAACCATTGCTTGCTGAGATAGCGCAGCGTCTTCGCCTCGCCCTCAGTCCCCGGCTGACGCCCCTGATAGGCATCGCTTGCCAGCTCGGCGATATGGGCCATCATCTGGTCTTCAAGCGCACGGTCGCGCTTCGGTGCGGCATCGGCTGGAGCCATCAACAGCAGCGCCAGCATAAACGACAGTGCAGCGCAGGCGCGCGCCATCCTGCTGTCCCAAAACCCTGTTGCGCCCGTTTTCATAGCGCGAGACTACACCAAGCGCGCTTGGCGGCAAGATGCGGGAGAAGCGCTTTTTTTCTTATTGCGCAGTCCAGCCGCCATCCATGGTGATGTTCGATCCGGTAATGTTGGCTGCAGCATCCCGGCACAGGAATACCGCGAGTTCGGCCAGATCAGCGGTCTGAACAAATTTTCCGGTCGGCTGGCGCTCCAGCATGACATCGCGGATGACTTGTTCGCGGGTCAATCCGCGCGCCGCCATGGTATCGGGAATCTGGTTTTCCAC
>CAXNKI010000052.1:0-7520 GCA_964202645.1 Alphaproteobacteria bacterium
GAATATTGCCCGCTCTTGCCTTTCTTGCCGCCCTTCAGTCCCATCTTGTCGAACAGGATATCGCCCAATTGCTTGGGGCTGCCGATGGTGAACGGCTGGCCGGCCAATTCGTAAATCTCGGCCTCCAGACGCGCGGTTTCCTTGGCGAACTCCGCTGACAGCCCGGCGAGCTTCTCGCGGTCAACCTTGATCCCGTGCCGCTCCATCTGCGCGACAACCGGGATCAGCGGGCGGTCGACCCGCTCATAAACACGCGTCGCGGCTTCGTCCGCCAGGCGCGGCTTGAGCAGCGCGTGCAGCCGCCACGTGACATCGGCATCCTCGGCGGCATACGCCGTCGCCCGGTCGAGTGGGACTTCGCCGAAGGAAATCGCCTTCTTGCCCGTGCCGCAGACCTCCTTGAAGGCGACGCAAGTGTGGCCGAGATGGCGCGAGGCAAGCTCGTCCATGCCATGCCCCCCACCAATGCCGTCCTCGCCGCGCCCGGCATCGAGATCAAAGCTGATGACCATGGTGTCGTCGATGGGCGCGACAGCAACCCCGTATCGCGCCATGACGTTGAGATCGTATTTGATGTTCTGGCCGACTTTAAGCACCGCATCGCTCTCGAGCAGCGGCCTAAGGCGTGCCACAGCCACTTCCCGGTCGATCTGCTCCGGCTTTTCGGAAAACATGTCAGTCCCGCCGTGTCCCAGCGGAATGTAGCACGCCTGATTCGGCCCGACCGCAAGGCTCACGCCCACCAGATCGGCCTGCATCGCATCGAGCGCGCTGGTTTCGGTGTCGAAAGCGACCAGCCGTGCTGCAAAGGCCCGGGCAATCCAGGCATCAAGAGCATCCAGCGTCTGGACACATTCATAGGCAGAATGATCGATCGCGGGCATTTCGGGAATCGGCTGACGCGCCGCACCTTCGACCGGCGCTGCCGAAACGGTAACCTGCCCCCCCTTACTTTTTGGGCCGGGATTGAGCTGGGTCTTGCGTTCTGGGCTGCCTGCGCCGCTGCCCAGCCGTTTGCTGAGGCTGGTGAACCCATGCTTTTCCAGAAACACTAGAAGCGGCTCGGGGGGGATTGCGTCCAGCTTGAAGTCGTCAAGCGGGATCGGCAGCGGGCAATCTTCCTTCAGTTGCACCAGCACCCGGCTGAGCCGCGCCATATCAGCCTGTTCGATCAGCGAATCGCGCAATTTGCCCGGCTTCATCGCTGGCGCCGCTGCCAGTGCGGCTTCCAGGTTGCCGTTTTCCTGGATAAGCTTCGTCGCGGTCTTGGGCCCGATACCGCGAATTCCTGGCACATTGTCCGCCGAATCGCCCATCAGCGCCAGCACATCGCCAACCAGATCGGGACTTACGCCAAACTTTTCAGCGACTTCTTCGATGTCGATCCGCTGGTTCTTCATCGTATCGAGCATGTCGACATGCCCACCGCCGGCCTGATCCAATCCGATCAGCTGCATCAAGTCCTTGTCGGAAGAAACAATCGTCACATCCCAGCCCTGCCGAGTCGCGGCGCGGGCATAGGAGGCGATCATGTCGTCGGCCTCGACGTCAGGCTCTTCGATAATTGGCAACGAAAATGCGCGAGTCGCATCGCGAATCAAGGGAAACTGAGGGATCAGATCTTCAGGTGCGGGGGGGCGATTCGCTTTGTATTCGGGGTAAATTGCATTGCGGAACGAGGTTCCGGCCTTGTCGAGCACCACTGCCAAGTGAGTCGGGCCGTCCGCCTTGTGCAGATCGTCGGCCAGTTTCCACAACATTGTCGTATAGCCAAACACTGCACCAACCGGGGTTCCCTCAGGGTCCGTAAGCGGTGGCAGGCGATGATAGGCGCGGAAGATATAGGCCGACCCGTCGACCAGATAGAGGTGATTTTTCGGCTCCATTTCCGCCTTCTAGCAAGCCTGCGCGCCGCGGTCAGCCCGCGCAGGAGGTTTTCTCCCAATCGGTGTTTCGCCACAGCTTGGACACATTTGCCCGCTAACAGGCGATCTGGAATTTTCCGGCGTTGCTGCGCGTTGTGATACTAGCGCTTGCATCCGTCCACCAAGATGAGTAATTGGCGGCGAAGTCTACCGAGGAGGTAGGCTTTCGGCTCAGCCTTGTGCTGCGCTTGGTCCACTCGCTGTTCAAGGATTACCATTCATGCGCAAGATCGTTCTCGCCGCTGCTGTTGCTGGCGCCGCCCTGACCCTCTCGGCTTGCTCGAAGCCTGCTGACGAAGCCGCTTCGGCTGCTACTGAAACTGCTGCTGCCACCGACGCCGCTGCTGTCGCCACCGACGCTGCTTCGGGCGCCGCTGCTGCTGCTACCGATGCTGCTGCAACCGCTACGGAAGCTGCTGCTGGTGCCGCTGCTGCCGCTTCGGGCGCTGCTGATGCTGCCAAGGATGCTGCTGCTGCCGCTTCGGACGCTGCCAAGAAGATGTAATCTTCGCCTTTTGGCAAACGTTAAGGATTGGGCGCGCGAACTTCGGTTCGCGCGCCCTTTTCTTTTCCCGCCTCGCGCCGGTGCGGCGCCGTCCCGCTCCCCCGCGAGGGTCCGGCTTTGCCAGACCTGGCCAACACGACAAGCGTCCCGTTTGGTGACAAGGCGTGGCACAATCGCCATAAACCGGGCACGGAGCCTTCCCCATGGCCTGCCCGGCGGCTAGGCTCGTCGGCAATGAGCACTTTGGCACAGCCTTCCAGCGGAATTCTCGAGCGCGGCGTCCATCGATTCGCGGTGCGGGTTTATTTCGAGGACACAGATCTTTCAGGCGTTGCCTATCATGCCAATTACCTGCGCTGGTGCGAACGCGCACGCACCGAGCTGCTGCGGCTGCTGGGCATCGAACAGCGCGGCGTGCATGATGCAGGCGGCGGTGCCTATGCCGTGGCCGAGCTCACCATCCGGTATCTGCGCCCTGCCCGGCTCGACGATTCGCTGATCATTATAACCACCGCCGAGGAATTGCGCGCCGCCAGTTGCCGAATGCACCAGCAAGTCTGGCGGGGCGACGAGCTGCTGTCGGATTCGCGGCTCCGCGTGGGCTTCGTTGGTGCAGACGGCCGCCCGCGCCGCCAACCTGAGGCCTGGCGCCAGGCCATAGACCAATTCGCATCCCGACAAGGAGCCGCATGACCTTCCTTTCGCTTCTCGCCCCCACTCTTGAAGCCGCCGCCGCGCCCAAGCATCTCGACCCGATCGGGCTGTTCCTGAGCGCCGATATTGTCGTCCAGTCCGTGATTGCCGGGCTGGTGCTGGCGAGCTTGTGGGTCTGGGCCCAGATCATTGCCTTCGCCTGGCGGCTGGCCCGCGCGCGCCGGCGCTGCGATACGTTCGAGAAGGAATTCTGGCGCACAGGCCAGGGCGAGACCGACGAGGGAGATGCCAGCGTATCCGGTAACGGCGCAGCATCCGCACGCGTCGCGCAAGCCGGGCTCGGCGAATGGCGGCGCTCGGGCGGCAAACAGCTGCGCGACCGTGAAGGCGCGCGTCAGCGAATTGCGCTGGCGCTGGACAGTGCGATTGCGAGCGAGAGCGACCGGCTGGCCGAACCACTCAATTTCTTTGCCACGGTCGGCTCGGTCGCGCCATTTGTCGGCCTGTTCGGCACAGTCTGGGGCATCATGAACAGCTTCTTCCAGATCGGCGAACAGCAGAATTCCTCGCTCGCGGTAGTTGCGCCGGGGATTTCCGAGGCGCTGTTCGCCACTGCCATCGGCCTGTTTGCGGCAATCCCGGCAGTGATTGCCTACAATCGCTACAGCCATCGCATCAGCCAGTTCGAGGCGCGACTGCAGCGCTTTGCCGACAAGCTGCACGCCAGCCTCAGCCGCGATCTGGAGCTGGATTAGTGACCCTTTTCCGCATTGACCGGACCAGCCCTGCTGGTCCTTGCGCGGCACCGGCCCGCTCCCCTGGCCATCAGGCGGGAAGATAATGGCTTTTGGTCTGCACCACCGAACCCGGCGTGGCCGCTCGCGCCGCGCGCCGATGGCGGAAATCAACGTAACGCCGCTGGTCGATGTCATGCTGGTGCTGCTGATCGTGTTCATGGTCACTGCACCGCTGCTGAAAGCCGGGGTGCCGGTGGAATTGCCCGACAGCCGGGCCAAAGCCCTTGCCGAAGCCGAAGGCCCAGTGAGCATTACCCTGTCGCGCAGCGGCGAGGTCTGGATCGACGATTTGCCGGTGGCGCCGGGTGAGCTGGCCGCGCGCCTCGCCACATTTACGCCGGGCGCCGATGGCAAACTGCGGCCTGTCACCCTGCGGGCCGACAAGGCGCTCGACTATGGCCAGGTGATCGCCGTTATGGGCGAGCTCAATCGTGCCGGTTTCAATTCCATCGCACTGGTAACAGGCGTTTCGGCCGAAGAGCCGGCGCTCACCGCCGGTTCAGGCATGGAAAACTAGGTCGGCGTGATGGCATCACGCGCGCTCCATGGCGAAGACTATGCCGGCCTTGCGCTGGCAGCGGTATTGCACGCCGGGCTGCTGGCGCTGTTGATCTATCAGCCGGGCCCGGCACGCCAGCTGCCGACGCCCGAGCGCATCACCGTTACGCTCTCCGAAGAGACCGGCCTGCAATCGGCTTCGCCCGAACCCCAGGCACAGGCCGCGCCGCCCGCCGCGCCGGTGATCGCCCCTGAGCCTGAGCCTGAACCCGCGCCGCCGCCCAGAGCCGCGCCGCTGCCGAAGTCCTTGCCCAAAGCACTGCCCGAACCTTCGGCCGCACCAGCGCCTCGGCCGAGGCCAGCCCCCAAGGCGGTGCCACGCATGGCTGCGCCGCCCGCCCCCCGTCCGGCTGTGCAACCCAGGCCGGCCCAGCCCAGGCCCGCGACATCCGCGCCACGGCCCGCCGCGCAGAGCCGGGCCGCGCCGGTCCAGCGCCCCGCAGGCGCCAGCCGCATTGCCGATGATTTCCTCAAAGGCGTACCTGGCGCGCAAGCAAGTGGCGCAGCGCGCAATCCGCCAGCCGCGACCATCGGCCCGGCTGTGCGATCAGCGCTCGCTTCGGCCATCTCGCGTGAGTTGAAGCCGCATTGGGCCGCACCGCAAGGCGCCGAGGCGGAGTTGCTGGTGAGCATTCTGACTTTCGATCTTGCCGCCGACGGCAGCCTCGCCGGCTCGCCCCGGCTGGTGCGCCAGGAAGGCATCACCGCCGCAAACCGCAGCCAGGCCGCGCGCCATGCCGAGCAGGCGATTCGCGCGGTGCGGCTCGCCGCACCGTTTGATCTTCCCGCCCAACACTATGATGCCTGGAAGCGCGTTGCCGCCTTCCGTTTCGACAAGAGGCTCTCGCAATGAAACTGCTGCTTATCGCTCCCTTACTGCTCGCGTCCGGCGCTGTGCTGGCCCAGCCAGCTGAGCAAACACCTCCGGCAAATGCCGAGGAAAGCGGCCTCTCCGGCTCGGTTTCCGATGAAAACGACTGGCAGGACACTTCGATTGCCATCACCGATTTTGCCACCGATGCCGATGTACCCACCGCGACCAATGCCGGCACGACCGCGCAGCTCGGCCGGGGCCTGTCGCGGATCATCGCCGGTAACCTCAGGAACAACGGCCTGTTCAAGCCCACTGGCCCCGACGGTCTGCCGCAGCCGAGCTTCGGCGAAGTGCAGTCACCCAGTTTCGGCCTGTGGCAGGGGCGCAGCACCGAGATGCTGGTGCAGGGCTCGGTCCGCGCTGTCGGCGGCCAGATTTCGGTCGGCTGCTACCTGTTCGACGTAGCGCTGGGACAGCAACTGACAGGCGCGACCTGGACTGTCGCTCCTGCCGACTGGCGGCGCGCCGCGCACAAGTGCTCGGACCTCGTCTATTCGCGACTCTCGGGCGAGAACCCGTTCTTCGACAGCCGCATCGCCTATATCGCCGAGACCGGTCCTAAATCGCGCCGGATCAAGCGGCTCGCTGTGATGGATTCGGACGGGGCGAACCACCGTTTCCTCACCACCGGGCAGGCGATGGCGCTGACTCCGCGCTATTCGCCAGACTATCGCTCGATCCTCTATCTTTCCTATCTGAACGGCAATCCGCGCATCTATGTCTATGATCTGGCGACGAATTCGCAGCGCCTGATCACCGCGAGCGGCAATCCCACCTTCGCTCCGCGCTGGTCCCCGGATGGGCGCTGGATACTCTATTCAATGGCCACAGCCGGGAATACCGACATTTACCGCATCTCTGCGCAAGGCGGGGCCAGCCAGCGGCTGACCAGCTCGCCCGGGATCAACATCGGCGGCAGCTTTTCGCCCGATGGCAGCAAGATCGTGTTCGAGAGCGACCGCTCGGGCAGCCAGCAGATCTATGTGATGAATGTGGATGGATCGGACCAGCGACGCATCAGTTTCTTTGGCGGGCGGGCTGCAACCCCTGAATGGAGCCCGCGCGGCGACCAGATCGCCTTCACCCACATTGCAGGCAATTTCCGCGTTGCGGTGATGAGCCCGGGCGGCGGTACCTTGCGCTATCTGACCGACAACTGGCAGGACGAAGCGCCGAGCTGGGCGCCCAATGGCCGCATTATCCAGTTTTTCCGGACCGAACGCGGCAGCGGCAAGGCTTCGCTGTGGCAGGTGGACCTCACTGGCCGCAACGAGCGCCGCCTGCCGACGCCAGCCGACGCATCCGATCCTGCCTGGGGGCCGATCCGGCCCTGAGCACTGCAACACTTTGCCAAAGGAGAGTGCCATGAACCGCATGACCACATTGCTGCTGATGAGCGGCGCGCTGGCGCTGTCTGCCTGCGCCAGCAAGGCACCCAAGCAGTTGCCGCCCGATCCCGGGCCGGCAACGAGCATTGGCACAGAGACGCAAGGCCCCGTGCCCGGCAGCCAGGCCGATTTTGTCGCATTCACGCGCGGACAGGATACGATCTTTTTCGAGACCGACCGCTACAATATCGACAGCGAAGATGTCGCCGCGCTGACCAATCAGGCGCAGTGGCTGATGCGTTACCCTTCGAAGCGCGCGACCATCGAAGGCCACTGCGACGAGCGCGGCACCCGCGAATACAACCTCGCGTTGGGCGAGCGGCGGGCCAATGCCGCGAAGAGCTATCTCGCCTCGCTAGGGGTCGATGCCTCGCGGCTGTCGACGGTCAGCTATGGCAAGGAGCGGCCGCTGGCGCTGGGATCGGACGAGGACAGCTGGGCCAAGAACCGGCGCGCTGTGACGGTGACGATCGATTGACTTAACGACGCAGCAGCAGCGCGCTCGCCTCCGGCAGGATCGATGGCGCCTCGATGCTGGGGAGCAGGTCACGCTGCGCCCCCAGATCAACTTGGCGTGCGTCGCCGCCCAGCAGCACATAGCTTGCCATCAGGAATACGGAGATGGCCGAGGAGATCGCCAGCTTGTCGCTCATCTTGGCCTCCATAATGCTCACCTAGGTAAACATAAGCATTGTTAGCGCTTGTTGCAACGCAGCATATAGGTTTGGCAGCTTATACCAACCTGCACTGACTACGACCCACGCGCCCATTTGCGGCGTCCGATGGTCATGATGCGCCACGGCTGATCGATGAGTTTGT
>CAXNKI010000053.1:0-7471 GCA_964202645.1 Alphaproteobacteria bacterium
TACCTGCATCGCTTTGCCTATCCCGACTACTACCGCATGCATGTCGAGCAGAATGGCCGCGAGTTGAAGAACTGGGTGCGCGGCAAGGCCTTCGCTGCCAGGCTCTCGGGCGAGACCAAGCCGCTCGAGGAATTCCGCAATGTCGTGCAGTCGACTAGTGACCGGGTCGGCTGCCTGCAACTGCGCGGGGAATACATGTTCGTCGCCCAGGGCAAGGGCGGTTTCCATGTCTATGACGTGGCCTCCGTGGCCAACAAGGGTGTTGCCGATCCGGTCATCTCGGCGCCTTTCGCTGGCGATGCCCAGCTCGACACCACGAATGCCACGTGCATGGCCCTTCCGACCAACCAGCCGATCGCGCCCGAGCGCAATACCCAGTTGATGCGCACCGCCAATCAGGAACAGCCGTTCCTGCCGATCTACAACTACGCCGCGATCACCGACAGCACTGAGGGTCTGATTCTGGCCAACATCAACACATTCGCCGACGGCGATTTTCGCAACAATCGCCTGACGCGGGCGCTGACATGGAATCCCGACGGGGTGCTCGATGGCGCGCGCCATATCGTTCTGGCGGGCGAGGTCGCCTATATCGCGGCCGACAAGGGCCTGATCGTAGTCGACCTTTCCGACCCGTTGAAGCCGAAACTGGCGGCGATACGCGAGCTTGCCGATATGCGGGCGAGCGCCGTCCAGTTCCGCTATCTGTGGGCAACCGACCGCGAAGGGTTGAAGCTGTTCGACATCACCGACCTGCGCAATCCGCTTGGCGTGCCCGAGGCGACCGTGCCGCTTGCCGATGCGCGCCGGGTCTATGTCGCGCGAACCTATGCCTATGTCGCCGCGAAGCATGAAGGGCTGGTCATCGTCGACGTCACCCGGCCGCGCAGTCCGCAACTACGCCAGAAGCTCACATTCGGCGGCCAAGTGAACGACGCCGAGGATGTGGTCGTGGCCTCGACCAATGCTTCGCTGTTTGCCTACGTTGCCGATGGCCGGGGTGGCCTCAAGGTGCTGCAACTGATTTCGCCGGAAAGCCAGCGCGGCTTCTACGGATTTTCGCCGGAGCCAAGCCCCGTGCTGATCGCCTGGGCAAAAACCCCGTCGCCGGCGCTGGCGGTTTCCCGGGGGCTCGATCGTGACCGCGCGGTCGACGAAACCGGCGGGCAGATCGCGGTATTCGGGCGATTGGGCTCGCGCCCGTTCACTCGCAGCGAGATGGAGCGGTTGTTCCTGACCCGCAAGGGGTTCCCCTACAAGGTCAGCGACGAGGGCGAAATGAGCGCCTGGCGCGCGGCGCGCTGACGGGCTTATTCCCTACGCCGGGGTTCGAGCCCCCGCGGAGCCAGAGCCGAGCCATGATAGTCGTGGCACATCGCGCAGCCCGAGGAAATCTTGCCGCGCGGGGCATTTTCGCCGAAATGGCAACTACGGCACGAATTGAGGTCTGGCAGCAGCACGTCGGCCGATGTGATCGAGCGATCAGCCGCGTGGCAGGAGGTGCACTTATCCTGCTTGTGCGCAGCGTGGGTGAACCAGCCATGCTGCATGAAACGGGACACCTGCGTCACCGGCATCACCGAAAAGCGCCCACCAGCCTGAGCGGGGGTATGACATTCCCCGCAGATGCCGCCGGGCGACAGTGCCTGCGCAGCGGATCCGACGCTGCCGGCAGGGCGTGAAAAGCGGGCTGCGCCGGCCCCGACGCCGACAAATTCGCCCGGCCGCTGCCGCCCGGAGTTGATCGGCTGCAAAGCCCTCTGGGCGACCGAAAGATCAGCAATCATCTGGTCGACATCACCATGGCGCAGCTTGCGGAAAGTTCCTCCGACCTTGTCGTAGGCAAGGCTGTGGCAGCTCTCGCAGTCACGCTCCATGTCGATCGGCAGGAAGCGCACACCATCTTCGGTCGGACGGTGGCATGAGGCGCAGTCGAGCCCCGGCCCTTGTTTGAGCCGCTGTGCCATCCGTGCCGGGCCGCCGCGCGGATTGAGGTGCAGCTTGTGCGAGAAAGTCAGCCCGCTCGCCTCGCGTGGGTGCTCGGCCAGTGATACCCGGGTCAAGGTGCCGATGCCTGCGGCAAGTGGCAGCGCCGGCCGGAACTGCGGATGTAGCCGGCCAAAATCGGAGGCATTGCCGAGACGGGTATCGGGCAGGCCGCTCTTCAATGATTCGTGGCAATCGGCGCAAAACGCCTGCGCAGGCGGCGACATCCGGCCAGCGCCCTCATGCTCGGTGTGGCAATCGCTGCAAGCCCCGGGACCGGGCTTGCCGAATGTGTGCGCCATCCGCCATTGCAGCTGATCGTCTAGACCGCCGGTACCGCGCGCCTTGGCGAGCCGCGCGGGCGGGGCGTGATCGTGGACATTCTTGTGACATGAGAGGCAGGTTTCGTCGCGCACTGCCTCGAACGGCTTGACGTGGCAGGCCTCGCATTTTGCCTCGAGCTGATGATGCGCGCGGCTGAGCGGACCCGGGCTCCAGGCGGCATCGCCTTTGACGGTCTGCGCCGGTTCGCGCTGCAGCGAACTGGCGATCGGCACGGCGAGGAAAACAAGCAGCACCGCGAGCCCCAGCAGCCACGACATCACGCGCTTGCCCGGCAGCTTTCCGGCGAGCGCGAAGCCGGTCGCTTCGTCGATCGGTTCCCCGGCATCGGCCAGCCTGACCACAGTGAGCAGCACCGCGCCATCGTCCGCCTGCGACACCGCGACCCGGTATGAACCGAAGCGCAGCTCGCCGCCAGTTTGCGGGGCGATGCTTGCGCTGTGCACCTGCCTGCCATCGTTCCCGAAGCCGAGCGAACCGACCGTTTCAACCGCGATCCGTCCGGCTTCGAGCAAGGTGATCGTTGCATGATGGGGATCGAGCGATAGGTCCGGCAAGTGCAGCGCATTGTCGGCCGATCGACCGATGGTCACCCGCTTGCCCGCGAGATCGCGATTGCGCACGATTTCGCGGCCCTGCGCGGAGGTCTCGACGGTTTTGACGCGGAAGGTCATTCGCTGCCCCGCGCGCTACCAGTAGTAAAACACGCTGACGATGTGTGCGGCCAGCGCAGCGAGCAGCGCAAATGTCGCGGGCACATGGACATAGAGCCACACCTCGATCAGCGCCTTCAGCCGCATGTGCCGCCGCATCCGCGCCAGTTGCGCCTGCCGCCGCTGGAGCAGCGCCTCAAGTCTAACCAGCGCGGGATCGGCGCTGTCAGTGGCGCTGGCGCGGTTGATCGCCGTGATTGCCTCAAAGGTCGCGCTGCCGTGCTGTCTGGCAGAAAGCCGGCGCCAGATCCCGTCCGCCAGCGCATCCTCGGCGAGGGCTCCAGCGACGAGATCGGCCCAGCGCCGATCCAGCGGTTGCGCGGCGCTTTCCAGCTGCCGACCGGTTGCGGCGAGCGCTTCGACCATCTGCGTCTGGGTCATTTCCTCGCGGTTGGTGCTGATCGCGGCGGGGAGCGCGCTATAGGCCACGATGCCGAACACGCCCGAGGCGATCACCAGCATCATGAACGCATAGGCCAGGGTGTGGACGTTCCAGCCGAACTGGAACCCGGTGTGCAGCGTGGCGATCACGATCAGCGCGAGGCCGAGATAGACATGCGCCGACGTCCATGCCTTGAGCGACCAGCCGCCGCGGCTCATGTTGCGCTTGCGCACGCCGAGCAGCGCCAGCCAGACGATCAGCCCGGTGCCGATGGTGCCAAGCGTATAACCCAGCCAGGTTCCGCCGTTATGTCGCGGCTCCACGTCGGCAAGCGCATAGGCAAGCAAGGCTATAAGGCACACTGCCGCCGCGCGCTTGAGCCAGATGAAGCGGCGGTGCCTTAGGAAGCCCTCGTGATCGATATCGAGCCGGCGTCTGGTTTGGCGCTGGACCAGGGCCATCACCCCTCCTTCGCCAATTGCGCGACCGAGAGCATCGTCTCGGGCGCGACCCGTATCGCCGCACCGGTCGGGCATGCGCGCACGCACGCCGGGCCGCCATCGATGCCAGAGCACATGTCACACTTGATCGCCTTTTTCGGCGCGTCGGCGGTTGCGGAATGCTTCTTGCGCCATGCGTAAGGCGGTTCGCCCGGTCCTGGACCGGCACCGAACAGCAGCCATGAAAGCAGCGGCGGCTTCTTCGGCGGCACCGCATCCATCCGGATCACATCGTAGGGACAATTGCGCTCGCAATTGCCGCAGCCGATGCAGCTATCATTGATCACCACTTCGCCGTCCGGCCCGCGCGTTATCGCATTGGGCGGGCAATCCGCCATGCAGTGCGGGTGTTCGCAGTGGCGACATGACGTGGGGACATGCAGGTGTGCGTAAGTCCGCCCGGCCTCGCGGTCGAGGCGGCTTAGCCCGTCGTGGCTGTCGGCGCAGGCTTTCTCGCAATTGTCGCAGCCGATGCACAGCGTCTCGTCGATCAGCAGCACGTCGGTGGCTTCACCTAGGCCATTATCGACGAGAAACTGCGCGGTCTCGGAATACATGTCGACCGAGCTGGTGAAATGCTCCTTGCGGCCCTCGATAAAGGCACTGGTGGCGCGCCGCGCAGCCATGTCGGCGCTGGCTTTCGCGCGCAGCTCGGGCTTGCGATCCAGCAGGCGGGCGAAGGCATCGCCCGGCAGGCGAATCACTTCGGATCGGATTGCCGCACGCACTGTGGCGCTGCGCGGCTGGCCATCCAGCAGCGCCATTTCCCCGACATAACTGCCTGCGGGAAGGTAGTTCAGGAAGACGCTCTTGCCCCCGATGGACTTCTCCACCACCATCGAGCCGCTCCGGATGACATAGATATCCGTCCCGCTCTCGCCTTCGGCGATCACCACTTCCCCGGCGCGCACGGTCCTGACTTCGGCAAGGTCGACCGCCTCCGCGATGTCTTCGCGGCTAAGGCCCGAGCCGAACATCTGCAGCAGCTGGCGCTCAATCGAAACCCTGGCAATCGCACGACCGGCAGCGGGGACCGTGGCCATCAACTTGAGCGCGGCGGTGCGCGACAGTTCAATGGCGACCACCGGCCCGTCCGCTCGCACCGTCGCCCCGCGGCGGCGGCCGGAGATCAACCCGACTTCGCCGACAATCTGCCCCTGCCCGACTGTCACTGTCTTGGCGGGGTCCTCCCCGGTCTCGACAACCACCGAACCCTCGGCGAGTGCGAACAGCGATGATCCGGTGTCGTTGCGGATGAACAGGGCCTCGCCGGGTGCAAAGGCATGCACCTGGCTGTCGAGCATCAGTTCGCGCATCTGCAACAGCGAGACTTCATGCAAGATGCCGATATTTTGCCCGAACAGCGTGAGCCACTGGTCGACCGAGCGCTTGCCCGGCAAGCCGGCAAAACGTTCGGCGAGGATCGGCTCGTCCGCAGGCTTCAGGCTGCGATTGCCGCCCAAATACTCGACGACATCATAGCCCTGATTGAGGCAATGCTTGATCAGCGGGTAGCCGGCCAATGCGCCGATGACGTGGATTCCCGCACGGCTGGTCTCGAATACCGGCGAGAGCACGGGCAGAGCCTGGCGGTCCGCAGAGCTGAAGGCAATCCCGCAAGCCTCGACAAAGCCGCGCGGCGGGGCCGAGCCCATGCGCGCGATGATCCGGTCACAGCGGATCGTCTCCTGCCCATCGCGGGTGTCGAGCACGAGTTCACCCTCGCGCACCTGTGCGGGGCTGGTTTCAAGCCGGATCGTCAGCCGTCCCGCTTCGGCGGCCTCATTCAGCAGGGCAACATTGGCCGACTTGCTGCGCGCAAAATCGGCGCTGCGGTTTAGGATGGTGACGATATTGCGCTGCACAGGATCGGCAGCAAGCCCTAGTGCATTCTCGATCCCCGCATCGCCCGCCCCGATCACCACGATGTGTTCGTCGATATATTCAGCAGGATCGTCCAGCTGGTATTGGACCAGAGGCAAGTCACCGCCCGGGCAACGCAGCAAGTTGGGGTTGCCCTGGGTCCCGGCGGCCAGGATTATTCTCTCGGCAGAAACCGTATCGCCACCGCGAAGCTGCAGGATGAAGCCGCCTTGCTCGCCCTCGATCCCTGTAACGTCGGCATCGAAGCGGACATTTATCCCGAGCGCCGCAGCCTTGGCACCCCAGGCATCGAGCACGGTCTCGCGCTTGCCGGCTTCAAACGGCATTTCCGAGCGCAGTACCAGCGCACTCGGCGTCGCCATGACCTGCTTGCCCTTCTGGTATTTGAAGATCGTGTCAGAGAGATTGCCGGACTTTTCCAGCAGGACGTGGGCTATACCAAGTTCAGCCGCACGCGCTGCGGCGCTTAGGCCGGCGGGTCCGGAACCGACGATGGCAATGCGCACGTGATTGGTCACTCGAGGTTTCCACTGATACCTGCTGGGCAAACGCTTGTTGCATAAACGTGGCAACTAATCCACATCTCAGAAATGCAGGCATGGCGATGAAAGTCGGCGAAAGGCAAGATGGGTTGCAGGGCGGGTTGTTTGGCACGATTGGCTCGCGGCTCGTCATGGCAGCGGCGGCAATAGCCATTGGTGTGGCGATCCTGCGTGGCACGGGCATGCTGGGTGACCGCTCCGATCCGGCCGATCGACCGACTGATCGGGCTGCCGTGCTGGATGACAGCGCGCAACCGAAACCTGACAGTTGGGAAGCCAGCGCGCAACGCGCCGCTCGTTACTTTGACATCGGGCAGTTCGACAAGGCCGCACAGGCCTATGGCGAAGCGCTCGAATTGGCGCCTGGCAATGCGAGCCTCTGGTCAGCGCGGGGCGAGGCCCGGGTCATGGCCGGACGGCATGAACCCCTGCCTGCCGCCGCATTGAGTGATTTTGAGACAGCGATCCGGCTTGACCCGAATGACCCGCGCGCACGCTATTTCCTGGCAGTGAAGCAAGACCTCGCCGGCGATCACCAGGGCGCGATCAAGAGCTGGCTGGCGCTGCTCGCTGACACACCGCCCGGCGCGGTGTGGGAAGCCGACTTGCGCCGCACCATCGAACAAGTGGGCAGGATCAACGCGATTGCAGTGAACGAGCGCTTGGCCAAAATGCGCCAGCCTGTTCCAAAAGCCCCGCCAACCATCGCAGCAATCCCCGGTCCCAGCGCTGACGATCTCAAGCGGGCATCTACCATACGGCCGGCAGACCAGCGCAAGATGGCCGAAGACATGGTGGCGCGGTTGGAAGCCAGACTTCGCGGCGATCCATCCAACGTCGAAGGGTGGGCCATGCTGATCCGTAGCCGCATGACGCTTGGCCAGCCGGACCGGGCCCGCGCTGCGCTGGAGGCCGCGGTCAGCGCGAACCCCGGGGCGGGGCGCCGCTTGCGCGAACAGGCCGAAGTCATGGGGGTCGGAGGTTCCGGCCGAGAGTGAATTCGACGCCGTTCGCCAATCTCAGCTCGGCAGCAAAGCTTGACGGTGTAGCAATCGACAAGGTCAAAATTCCTTTGTGGAAGCCTGCATCCCGCGCGCAACGCAGCGCAAATTTATCGCATTA
>CAXNKI010000054.1:0-7454 GCA_964202645.1 Alphaproteobacteria bacterium
CCGAGGTTACAGGCTATCGCGCGAGTCTGTGGCTGAAGCCAGTATCCGACTGAAGTCGGAGGGGTTCCTCCCTGAGGGGGACTCTAAACTCGGAAGACCGTTCGCGCCAGTCGCTCTATGCCGCGATCGGACGGGCCTATGATTTCTCGCTCGCCGCCGCCGAAGATCCGGTCGGATTTGCCGAGCTGGTTGCCGATGCCGGCCTTGCCGTTCAGGACCGTGCGCCGATGACGCCGCTGGTCAAGCTGGTGTTCGGCGCGAATTACGACAAGACCCGGCTCACCGAATATGCCGCTGCGCTGGGCCATGCCGGCCGCATCGGCCTTGAGCGTGGTGCGCTGGAAAACTATTTGCTGTTCGCCCCCGGTGGCCTCAAGGGCGTGGTCCAGACCGAGCGCCAGCTGCGCCGCGAGGAAGCCGGCGTCACCGCTGCGCCGCGCCGCCCAGGCGAACGGCTAGCGCGCAAGCTGCGCAAGCTCGATACGCTTCCCCTGAGCGAAGTCGCTACGCAGGGTAGCGAGTTTACCCTGCTCGTCGCGCGCCGTCTGGCCAGCGGCGAAGTCGTGCTGCTTGGCGAAGTGGGTGACGATACCGCGCTGCTCGAACGCGCTGCGCGGCGCCTGCTCGCCTGAAACGGAATTCAAGCTCCACCAGGAGAGCGCCACTGTTCCTTCGCGGGGACGGTGGCGCTTTGGTATCGGCCCTCCTACATAGCGCCAATGACTGCTGCGCTTCATCCAGGGTTCACCGCGTCTGGCGTTAGGCTAGCCGATGCCTAGCCCCTGCCGTTTCCGCCTGCTGGCGCTTGTTTCCGCTGCCCTGATGGCCAGCCAGCCGGCATCAGCGCAGTCAGTGCTGCGCGATGCCGAGACCGAGACCTTGTTGCAAGACATGGCCGCGCCGCTGGTTGCGGCCGCCGGGCTCAATCCGCGCAATGTTGATATCGTGCTGCTGAACGATCCGTCTGTGAACGCGTTCGTTGCGGGCGGACAGGCAATCTATGTCAACAGCGGGCTGATCAACGCGGCAGACAGCGCCGCCGAAGTGCAAGGCGTGATCGCCCACGAACTGGGCCACATCACCGGCGGCCACACGATCAACGATGGTGGCGGCAAAGCGGCTACCGGGATCAGCATCCTCTCGTTGCTGCTTGGTGCGGCTGCTGCGGCGGCGGGCGGGGGTGAAGCGGCGATGGGCGTTATCATGGCCGGGCAGCAGGCCGCGATGGGCAAGTACCTCGCCTTCAGCCGCGCGCAAGAGGCAAGCGCGGACGCGGCGGGAATGCAGTTCCTGTCGAAGGCCGGCATGTCGGGAAGGGGTTCGATCGGCTTTTTCAAGAAGCTCCAGAACCTGGAGTTCCGTTATGGTTATGTGGCCAAGGACGATGACGTATACTATTCCAGCCACCCGATGACCGGCGACCGCATCGCTACATTGCAGGACAGCTACGAGCGCGATTCGGCCTGGAACAAGCCTGACGATGCGGCAATCGAAGCGCGATTCCAGCGCGTCAAAGCCAAGCTCTATGGCTATCTTGCCGAGCCGAAAGCGACTTTCGCCGCCTATCCCGACTATCTGACCGGCGATTCCGCGCGCTATGCCCGTGCTTATGGCTGGCACAAGGACGCACATCTCGACAAAGCCTTGGCGGAGACCGACGCTCTGCTCGGCAAAGCGCCGGCCGACCCATATTTTCTGGAGCTGAAGGGCCAGATCCTGCTCGAGGCCGGCAAGCCCGCAGAAGCTCTGGCGCCACTGCGCCGGGCGGTGGACCTGTCTGGCGGCCAGCCGTTGATCGCGACCACGCTGGGCCACGCACTGATTGCCAGCGAGGATCCAAAGAACATGGCCGAGGCCGAGCGCGTGCTGAAGGTGGCGGTGGCGCGCGACCGGGATAATCCCTTTGCCTGGTATCAGCTTGGCGTGGTCTATGCCGCTAATGGCGACATGGCGCGCGCGCGCCTCGCCAGCGCCGAGCAGCAGATCATGCAACTGCGCATGCCCGAAGCCATGGCCAGCGCGCAGGCTGCCGAAGCTGCGCTGCCCAAGGGCACGCCGGACTGGCTGCGCGCGCAGGATATTGCCATGCAGGCGCGCACTGCGATTGAACGCAGCCGCAAACGCAGGTAGGCGTCGGCAATGAACGGAATTTCCGAAAGAGTGAGTGGCGCCTGGCGCCTGGCCTGCGCGGCCTTGATCGGTGCGCTTCTGGCAGGGGCCGGCGTGTGGTACTGGCAAGGTGGCGGCGCGGCGATGCCTGCGGCAGCTGACAAGGCCGCAATCGAGAAAGTAGTGCGCGAATACATCCTCGCGAACCCTGAAATCCTGCCCAAGGCGATGGAAAACCTGCAGAAGCGCGAGACCGCCAAGCAGCTAGCCGGGGTGCAGGACGATATCGAAGTGCCGTTCCCCGGCGCGGTGCTGGGCAATCCGCAAGGCAAAGTCACGCTGGTTGAATTCAGCGATTTCGCTTGCGGCTATTGCAAGCAGAGCGAGGCCGACGTCGCCGCGCTGATCGCGGCCAATCCCGACCTGAAAGTCGTCGTGCGCCAGCTGCCGATCCTTTCCGAAGCGAGCACGGATGCGGCCCGCATGGGCCTCGCTGCAGCGCGGCAGGGACTCTATTCCGCATTCCACCATGCGATGTATGCAGCCGGACGGCCCGATGCTGCGACGATTGATGCTGCCGCCCGGGCCGCCGGGCTCGACCTGACGCGGGCAAAACGCGACATTGCTGACCCGGCGCTCGAGCGCGAGATTCAGGGCAATATCGAATTCGCCCGCCAGCTCGGCTTCAATGGCACGCCCAGCTGGGTGATTGGCGAGGACGTGCACGCCGGCGCGGTGGGGCGCGAAGTGCTGGCCGAGGCCATCGCCAGGGCGCGCGGCTGAACTGCAGCGATGCGCCGGCTTCTGCTCGCCGCTGGGTTGGCAACACTAGGGATGGGCGCGTCTATCTCGCTTGCCCATGCCCAGTCAGGCGATCTTTCCGCCGATGTCCGCGCCTGGCAGGCGCATGATGCCCGGCTGTTGTCGCTCAGCTGGCGGCTGGCTCGCGCCAATGCCACCTTTTGCCGCGACACCCAGTTTAGCATTGGCCTGATGCTGTCCGATTTTCATCGCTTTAAGGAGCCTGCGCGGGCGAGCGCGGCGGCGGGGGTTTCCAGCGGCGTGGCAATCGAGGCGGTGGCCTCTGGCTCGCCCGCCGAGGCTGCGGCACTGCGCGCCGGCGATACCCTGCTGGGCATCGGCAGCGCAGGCATCGGGGCCCCGCCCGCCCGTCTGCCCAAAGGCAAGTTTTTTCACGACCTGCTGCATGACCGTATCGATGCCGATCTGGCCAGAGCCGCAAGCGTGACGCTGCGCCTCGCACGGCCCGGCCAAAGTCCCCACGAGGTCACGGTGGCCGGCCAAAGAGTTTGCCGCGGCCGGTTCGCGCTGATCTCCAGTGGCACAGCGGCGATGAGTGAGGGCTATGTCATCCGCATCGCCGTCCAGCTGATGGCCGAACACGCTGATGACAGCGAGGCAGCGACGATGTTGGCGCATGAGTTGGCACACAACATTCTTGGCCATGTGGCCGAGAACAATGCCAAGGGCCGCAATTACCTGACCGTGCGGCGCAACGAGCGCGAGGCTGACCGGCTCGCCCCCTGGCTGATGGCCAATGCCGGCTATGACCCCGCCGCCGCACCACGCTTCATCGCCGCGTGGGGTCCGCGCCACAGTGGCGGGATAACCCGTTCGCAATCCCATGATAGCTGGCAGACCCGCGCAGGCGCGCTCACGCGGGAGGTCAGTACGGTCCTGGCTGCGCGCGCCGCCCGCCCCGGCCAGCCACTCGACTGGCGCTTGCGGCTGCCGGCCATCCAGACCGACTGATGCCCCTTCCATTTCCATTTGCGAAAATCCCCTCTAAGTATCACGCCATGGCCGCCCTGCCCTTTCGCCCCACGCCGTTTTTCGCCAACAAGAACCAGGCTTTCTGGCGGCTGCAGGCCGTGGGTTGGGGTGGAGCGCTGCTGCTGCGGGTGATGTCGAGCATTGCCAACGAACAACCGCTTTCGTTTCTGGTGCTGGTGCTGATCGCGACGATCACCGGCTTTTCGATCTCGCTGATCCTTGCGGTGCTGTTCCGTCAGCTGATCGCCCGGCGCCCGATCATCACCTGGGGGGTGACCGGGCTGGTGTTGCCGTTTGCGGTGGGGCTCTATGCCTTCATCGATGCTTGGGTGATCGGGCTATACCGGCCGGACAGTGAGGCAAGTTTCACTCAGCTGTTCCTGGGCGTGTTCTATCTCGACGCGACGCTGCTGGTCTCGTGGTCGGCGCTCTATTACGCGATCAATTTCTTCCTCCAGGTCGAGGAGCAAAACGATCAGCTTATCCAGCTGGAGAACCAGGCGACCAGCGCCCAGCTGGCGATGCTGCGCTACCAGCTCAACCCGCATTTCCTTTTCAACACGCTGAATTCTATCTCGACGCTGGTGCTGCTCAAACAGACCGAGCCCGCCAATGCCATGCTCACCCGGCTGTCGTCATTCCTGCGCTATTCGCTGTCGAACGAGCCGACCGGCCGGGTGACGGTGGCGCAGGAGGTGGAAACGCTGAAGCTCTATCTTGATATCGAACGGATGCGCTTTGAAGACCGGCTGCGCACCACATTCGCCATTGATCCGGCGAGCGAACCGGGACTGCTGCCCTCGCTGCTGCTTCAGCCGCTGGTCGAAAACGCGATCAAATATGCCGTCACGCCGCAAGAAGCAGGGGCGGAAATCACCATTTCGACGCAACTCGTCGGGCCAAACCTTCGCATCACCGTCTCCGACACCGGCCCGGGATTGCAAACTGACGCCAGCGACAACAGATTGACCGGCGTGAGTTTCGATGGCGGAGAACCGGTTTCAACAGGCGTGGGCCTTGCCAACACACGCGACCGGCTGGCGCAGGCCTATGGCGACCAGCATCGCTTCGAGGTGTTTGATCCGCCGGAAGGCGGGTTTGCCGTGCAGATCGAAATTCCTTTCGAACGCCGCGAAGTGCCGGCAGCCCCCGCCGAAAAGCCCCGGCTGGCTCTGGTCGCGGGCTGACCGGCGTTACCCCGCCCCTCACTGGGGGCTATGAGTCAGGACTGACCGATGACCATCCGAACCATTCTCGTCGATGACGAAAAGCTGGCAATCCAGGGCCTGCAGCTGCGGCTTGCCAAGTTTCCCGAGGTTGAGATCATCGACACCTGTTCGAACGGGCGCGAAGCGATCCGCAAGATCAAGACCGAAAAGCCCGACCTTGTCTTTCTCGATATCCAGATGCCGGGCTTTGACGGCTTTTCGGTAGTGAAAGGCGTGATGGAGATCGAGCCGCCGTTGTTTGTCTTCGTCACCGCCTATCAGGAACACGCAGTGCGTGCCTTTGAAGCCAACGCGATCAACTATCTGATGAAGCCGGTGGACGAGGACAAACTCGCCGATACGCTGGAGCGGGTGAAAACCCGGCTGGCGGAAAAGCGCTCGTCCGAGGAAGCCGAGAAGCTCAAGATCGTGCTTGCTGAGGTCGCCCCAGATGCGATGGAGGCTATGCCCGAGGAAGCCGATGCTGGGGGCAATATGGGTGCTGGCCGTTTCGAAAAGCTCATCAACATCAAGGATCGCGGCCAGATCTTCCGGATCGATGTCGATTCAATCGAACACATCGAAGCCGCCGGCGATTACATGTGCATCCGCACCGCCGACAATTCGCTGATCCTGCGCGAGACGATGAAAGACCTCGAACGCCGGCTTGATCCGCGCGTCTTCCAGCGAGTTCACCGCTCGACGATCGTCAATCTCAACCAGGTCCGCCAGGTCAAGCCGCACACCAACGGCGAATGCTTCCTGGTGCTGGAATCGGGCGCTCGGGTGAAAGTAAGCCGGTCATACCGCGATGTCGTGGCCCGCTTCGTCCACTAAACCGATTGGCGACTGGCCGCTATCGCGCTAACCTCGCCCTGATTGAACAGAACCACCGCACAAATGGTGGTCTGCGCACACGGGGAGATCGACTTGACAACCACGCCGGTATTCGACCGCCAGGAATGGCGACAGGGCTGGCCAGTGGTCGCCGCATCGCTGGCGGGGATCACGCTGTGTTCGGCGCACGGCTATACCATCGGCGTGATGATTGGTCCGCTCGAACAGGCATTTGGCTGGTCGCGCGCGTCGATCACCGGTGGTCTGCTGATCATTTCGCTGGTCGCCGTCTTTGCCGCGCCGTTCGCCGGGCGGTTGGCCGACATGTTCGGGCCACGCCGGGTTGCGCTGGCCGGGGTGCCACTGTTCTGCCTCGCCTTCGGCATGCTGGCGCTGGCAGACGGCAATATCTGGAACTGGTGGCTGCTGTGGTTCTTCCTTGGCCTGGGCAACATGCTGATCCTGCCGACGATCTGGACTTCGGCGATAAATAGCCGCTTCGATGCAAACCGCGGCAAGGCCCTTGCGTTCGCGCTGTGCGGCACAGGGCTGGCGGCTTTCATATTGCCGCCGGTCACTACCCGGCTGATCGCGGCCTATGGCTGGCAGCACGCTTATGTCGGGCTTGCCATGGCAGGCATGCTGATTGTCCTTCCGCTCACCCTGCTGTGGTTCCACGCCGCGCCGCGCGCGCAACAAACCGGGCCGATTGATGATGCCACGGCGCAGCTCGCGAAGGGCGAACTCAGGGCCGAGATGCTCTCGCCGCGCTTCCTCAAGCTGCTGGGCGCCTCGACGGTGTTCTCGGTGGCGATTTGCGCGCTGACCACCAATGCGACGCCGGTGCTGCGCGCGCTCGGCCATGATGCCATCACTGCGGCTGATACCGCTGCGCTGATGGGTTTCGGCTCGGTGGTGGGCCGGATCGGCGGCGGTTTCCTGCTTGACCGGTTCGATGCGAGGCTGGTGGCCGCAATCAGCGTCGCCGCGCCGATTGTGACTGCGATGATGCTGCTCGCGGGCGGTGAGGACCGGCTGGTGGCATCGGCCGCCTGCCTGTTCCTGGGCCTCGCAATTGGCGCCGAAGTCGATGCCTGCGCATATCTCGCCGCGCGCCATTTCGGCCTGAGTAATTTCGGCGCGCTGTTCGGCACGATCAACGGGCTGATGCTGTTCGGCAATGGCGTGGCGCCTTTCGCAGCGAACTATGTCTATGACGTGACCGGTAGCTACAGTTCAGTGCTCTGGGCACAAGTCCCTGCCTGCCTGCTCGCCGCCGCGCTGTTTCTGGCGCTGGGCCGCTATCCCGACGCCGCCGCCAATCCGAACCGATGACATTCAGCCGATATAGGACTGGCAAGCCGCCCCCTGCTCTGCTAACCGCGCCTCCTCAAAGGCACCCGTAGCTCAGCTGGATAGAGCGCTGCCCTCCGAAGGCAGAGGTCACAGGTTCGAATCCTGTCGGGTGCACCATAAAATCAATGACTTATGGCGCTAAATCTTTCC
>CAXNKI010000055.1:0-7442 GCA_964202645.1 Alphaproteobacteria bacterium
ATCCGCAGCCCGCCGCCCGGACAATCGAGCACTTCGGCAAACAACCGGCGCGCGCGCTCCAGCGACGTGTCGCCAAATTCCGCGCCGATGGCTTTCAGTTCAGCCGCCAGCTGCGAATCGCCAAGCCGCACCCAGCTCGCCAGTTTCGCATTGATCCGCCCGGCCATCTCGGTCGCGCCCGCCTTGGTGAAAGTCAGGCACAATATCTGCGATGGCTGAACCCCCGGCTGGAGCAGCAGTCGCAGCACCCGCGAGGACAACACCTGGGTCTTGCCGGTTCCCGCCGAGGCGGAGAGCCAGACAGTCCGGTCCGGCGCGACCGCATCGCGCTGGTTGCCATGCAGCTCTTGCGGGCGGGTGGGCGCGCTCATGCCTCTTCGGCCTCTTCAGGGCTGAGGCGCGGCAGCCATTCGTCGAGCCGCATCAGCTGGTCGTAGTCATTATAGACCGGCACATCGAGATTGAGCCGCGCGGTGAACGGATCATTGCCGGTGATCCAACGCGCGATGGCATCTTCAAGATGGCCGCGCGTGGCTTCGAGGAACTCCTCCTTGTCCAGCGCATCCTTGATCCGGGTGGTCTTGAACGGCGCTTCGGCAAAACCGAAACTGTCCTTCTTTTTGGACAGAGACCAGTATTCAAACTCGCTGGGCAGGCCGGAAATCCCATCAAAGCCGCCCGCCGCGGCGATCAAGCCGATCAGCCCGAGTTGCAGCGAATAACCCTGCCGGACCATCTTGCGCGAGGGCGGCTTGCCGGTCTTGTAGTCGATGATGGCAAGCCCCCCATTGGCGAGCCGGTCGATCCTGTCGGCACGGCCATGGACGCGGATGCCGTCGACAGTCATGTCGCCCCAGACCTCGCTCGCCGCGACCACCTGGCCTTCGCCGGCCAGCCTTGCCACTTCCTCGTCAATCCATTCGAGCCCCTTGAACAGCCTAGGCCGCCACAGCCCGCGCATCAGCGGATGGGCATTCATCGTTTCGAGCACCTGATCGGCAATCGGCAGCAGAGTGCCGGGCTTGCCGCCTTGCTTGTGCCACTCCTCGAGAATGGCGTGCACCGCGATGCCCTGCCAGGCGGGGCTGGGCGCGGCATCGAGCCCGTCGAGCGTCTTCAGCTCGAGGATCGCGCTGGCATAGAACTGGTAGGGATCGCTGCGCAGCCGGTCGAGCCCAGTGGCTGAAACATCGACCCGGCGCTGTTCGATCGATGGCAGCACACGCGGTCGCTGAGCGGGCGGCGCAGGCTCGCCAAGGTCGATCAGTTGCGCCAGCGCCTGCGCGCGCACTTCTTCATGTTTTTCCGCCTGATCGCCCAGCATCGCCTTGATTCGCAGCACAAATCGAGACGGAATTATCGGCGCACCGGCATCCCGCCGCGCCCAGCTGAGAACTACTTCGGGCGCGCCGAGTGCGCCGGCAAGGTCATGCGCGGCCAGCCCAATGCGGAAATCCGCGCCCGGTACGCCGAGCGCGCGCAGCACCGGCGGCGGCAGCAGCGGATCGGGCGCGGGGCTAGCCGGCCAGACGCCTTCGCTCATTCCGCCGCAGATGATGAGGTCGGCACGCGCCATCCGCGCCTCAAGCAGGCCATAGATCGCGACGCGCGGATGCCCGCCCCATGGCGGCCGCACCGAAACCCGGTCCATCGCCTCGTGCAACACGGCTTTGAGCTCGCGCGGATCGAGCACCGCGCCTGCTTCGCGCGCCGCTTCGCGCAACCCCTCGATGAACTGCGCCAGCGCGCGGCCATCGGCATTGCCCCACACATCCTCGCCGCACAGCGCCTCGGCGGCAGCCGCCAGCGCATCGAGCGAAGTAGAAAGTTGGGCATCCCCGACAAGTTCAAACAGCGGCGCAAGCACAGCCTCAGCCCCCGCCCACCACTCTTCCAAACCCTTGCCTTTCGCCAGCAGCGCCAGCGGCGGCAGCCCTGGGGCCGGGCGCGGGCCGCGCCACGCATGGTCGAGCCGGCGCGCCTGCTCCAGCCAGTGCACGCGGCCCGGGCCGCTCGCCGCATCGCGCCCCACCAGCGGATGGGTGAGCAGCGCAATCAGCGGCACTGGCGCGGCGTCCTCAGCGAGCACTTCGGCGAGCAGCAGCAAAACCCGGCCCGCCGCCGTCTGCGGCAACGGCTGCCCCGCAGTATCGTCTGCGGCAATGTCCCAGCGTTCGAGCTGGGCAATCACCCGCGCCGCCAGCCCGCGATCCGGCGTGATCAGCGCCGCGCGCCGCTCCGGCACCTCCAGTGCCTCGCGCAGCAGAACCGCAATGGCAGTGGCTTCCTCACCGGGGTGTGCGCTTTCCATCAGCCGCACGCCGCCTAGGCGCCGCTCTTGCGCCGCAAGGCCAGCCCAGCGCGCCGAAGCCGCAGGTGGCAGGAACAGGTTCGAGATCGCGCGGCTGCGCTCCGGCGGTGCGGCGGCAAGTCCGGCGCGGTGCCAGGCCCGCACTTCGCCGCGCGCCACGCCCATGCGATTGAGCAGCAATTTCAGGTGATATTGCGGATGGGTGACCGCATCGCCGGGCGCGAACGGTGGATCGTCCGGCCCCTCGCGCTTGCCCGCAGCGCCCAGCGCGTCCCAGACTTCGTCATCAAGCGAGAGATCAAGATCGGGCAGCACCACCGCTCCTTTCGGCAACCCCGCGATAACCTTGAGCAACCGCGCCAGCGCCGGCGAGGCGCTGGTGACACCAGCGGCGACAATCGGCAGGGCAGGCGGCGCTTCGGCCCATTTCCGGGCTGCATGGGCAAACAACAAGTTCCGCCGCGCCGGGGCATCAATCTCGCCGCGCGCATCGAGCTCGGCGAGCCACATCTGCTGCACCTTGAGGAACGTTACCGTGCTGGCCCGCCAGTGGTCAGCCAGGTCGCCGACGATCCCCACCACTTCGGCTGACAGCAGGCTTTCGGGCGCAACGTCCTCGACCAGCAACCGGTCCATTGTCGCGGCAATCTCGCGCGCGCGGCGGAGGCGCGCGGCGCCTTTGCCCGCTGCATCGCCCTCGACTTCGCCCAGCATATCCGCAAGCCGCAGCCAGCGCCGCACCGGATCGGCCGCAGGCGGAATTTCGGCGCCTGCGCCCATGGTGTCGAACAGAGCGCCCAGCGTCTCATCAAGATCGAGATCGCCCACGACCGCCATGCGCGGCAGCAACAGTCCGCCAGCAGAGAGCCGCACGAATGCCTCGGACACGTTCCGCGCCGCGCGGGTGCTAGGCAGCAGCAGGGTCAGCCGGGCGAGGCCGTAATCCGGTTCGGCATAGCGCGCGAGCAGCCCGGCAGCGAGACCATCGGCAAAGCCGCGATGCGCCGCGATGGAATAGATGTTCAGGCCGCTTTGCTCAGCCACGGGCGAGCGCGGCTTCGGTCGGCGCTATGGCGGCGGGATCACCAACTTCGAACCATTCGCCCAGATGTTCGATCCCAAACAACCGGCCTTCGTCAATGGCGCGCTGCCAAAGCACGTTGGTCGAAAACGGACCCTCGGGCGCATCGCGCAGCAGCCGGTGCGAGACGATCTGGATGCCGGTGTAGATAAATGGTGCCGCTGCATCGACCTCGCGGCGGCTGATCCGGCCCGCCGGGTCGAGGTGAAAATCGCCCTTGCCCGCATAATTGCCCGCGCGGCTGTGCGGTACGACCAGCAGCAGCGCGTCCATCGCTTCGGGTCGCCAGGCAAGCGACAGCGCGTGAAACACGCTTGCCCCCGCATCGGTCCAGATATTGTCGCTGTTGAGGCAGAAGAACGGATCGGGCAGCTGGCCCTGCGCCCTGACCATGCCGCCGCCAGTTTCCAGCAACAGCGCGCGCTCGTCAGAAATGGTCACCGCCGGTGGCGCGCTGCGCGCGGCGAGATGTGCCTCGAGCAGTTCCGGCAGATAGTGAACATTGACCACCGCTCGCGCCACGCCTGCTTCGCCCAGGCTATCCAGGCTGAAGTCGATCAGCGCCTTGCCCGCGACGCGCACCAGCGGCTTGGGCACAGCGTCCGTCAAGGGCCGCATGCGCTTGCCCAGCCCCGCCGCCATGACCATCGCGGTGCCTGAGGCCAGCGCAAATTCGCTCATGCCGCGAACGTGCCCCCACCCGCTGCGCGCAACTCCGCTGGCACATTGGCATCAAACCATGCCGCCACCGGCGCCAGCGCGGGGTGCGAAAGGTCGCGTTCCAGCAGGGCCCAGACGCGAGGGATCAGATCGAGATAACGCGGCTTGCCGTCGCGCTTCCACAACCGCACGAAAATGCCGACGATCTTGGTATTTCGCTGCGCGCCAAGCACGGCATAGTCTGCGAGGAATTCTTCCGCTTCGAGGCCACTCGCCGCGACATAGCGGTTGAACATCTCCGCCTCGCGCTCCGGCGAGACATCGCGGCGGGCATCCTGCAGCAGCGAGACGAGATCATAAGCGCGGTGGCCATTGAGCGCATCCTGAAAATCCAGCAGGCCTTGCTTCTGCAGCCCGCCCAGCAACATGATGTTTTCGGCGTGATAATCCCGCAGCACCGCAACCGCAGGCCGCTGGCGGGGCAGCAACGGTCCCAGCGCAGCCTCCCAGGCAGCGGTAAATCCCGCGACGTCGACATAGAGGTTCTGCGCCGGGCAATACCAGTCGATGAACAGCCGCGCCTCGCGCTGGTATTCGCCGATGCTGTAGTCAAGGAACGGCCCCGAAGGCAGGCGGTGCAATTCGACCAGCGCATCGACCGCGGCGGCATAGACATCCTGCTCGTCACCCGGCCACTGGTCGAGATAATCGCGCATCCGCGCTTCGCCGAAATCCTCGAGCAACACCAGACCGCGCGCGGCATCCTCGCCGAGAATATAGGGAGCGCGCATGCCATTGGCGTCGAGCCATTTCGCCGCGCGCAGGAACGGTGCCGGGTCCTCGTTCGGCGGCGGTGCATCCATCAGCATCGCGGTCTTCTCGCCCTTGCGGACGCGAAAATAGCGCCGGAATGAGGCGTCACCCGCCAGCGGCTCGATCGCAGCGCCAGCCCAGCCGGATGCAGCAAGGAACGGCTCTAGGCCCTCAGGCAGATTAGCAGGAGTGGTCAAAGTCATGGCATACGTCCTAGCCAATCGCGCGCGCCTTCGACAATGGCGAACCGAGCGGAAGTGGAGCTTTCCGGCAAAAGTTGAAGTTCGATGGCAAGACAACCGGGCTCTTCTGCGAAGCCGCCGGCATTTTCGGGCCATTCCGCAATCAGCGCGCGGCCCTCGCGGTAATCATCCATTCCCAGCGCCTCGGCCTCGCGCGGATCGTCCAGCCGGTAGAAATCCGCGTGAACCACCCCTAGGCGCACTTCGGGCGGATCATAAAACTCGAATATCGCAAAACTGGGGCTAGGCACTTCGTCCGCATAGCCCAGCGCCGTCAGGATCGCGCGCGCCAGCGTGGTCTTTCCCGCGCCCAGACCACCCGACAGTGCAACCACATCGCCCGCCCGAAGCTGATTGGCAATCGCCACGCCCAGCCGCGCCATCGCGCCCAGATCGGGCAAGTCGATCCTCACGGCCCAATTCTCATGGTAAAGTAATTGTCGCAGTTGTGCCCTGCCCCGGCTCCGACACCAGTTCGAGCGTGCCGCCGTGCGCCGCGATCAGCTGGCGAGCGAGCGGCAGGCCGATACCCTGCCGGCGGTCGGCAGTCTTGCCGTCCGGGCCGGTCTTCAGCCCTTCAATCGCCCGCGCCAGCGTCGCCGAATCCATGCCGTGCCCACCATCTGAGATCACCAGCCCCAGGCCCTCGCTGCCACGTGACATCTCGACCAGAATGCGTCCGCCTTGCGGGCTGGCGGCAATCGCATTGTCCAGCACATGACCGATGGCGCGGGCCAGCCGGCCGGGATCGCCGGTGATCTTGCCCGCGCCGGCTTCGCCGCGCAGTTCAATCCTGAGCCCTGCCTGCCTGGTGGCCCCCGCCCGGTCAGCGACGATCCCCTTGACCAGCCGGGCCGCGTCAATCTCCTCACGCGCCAGCGGCAACAGTCCGGCCTCGCTCTGCGAGAGATCAAGCACCGATTCGATCTGTTCGCCGAGCCGCGCCACCGAGGTGAGGATCGCCGCGACATATTCGCGGCCCTGCTCGTCGAGCGCGCCGCCCAGCCCCGCCTCGAGCAATTCGGCAAAACCGCCGATTGAGGTCAGCGGCGTTCGGAATTCGTAGCTCATGTTGGCGAGGAACCGCGTCTTGATCACATCGGCTTCGCTCAAGGCCGCGTTGCGCTCCTTCAGTGCCGCCTCGGCCTTTTGCGAATCGGTGATGTCGAGCACCGCGAGCAGCCCGTTGCCATCGGGCAGCGGCACGCCGGTGAAGCGCAGAAAGCGACCATCTGCGAGCGCCGCACGGCCGCCGCTCTGTCGCCGTTCGAGGGTCGCGGCGCGCACTACATCGCCGACGCTACGCGCAGTCTGCGGGCGCACCAGCTTGGGCGCGATCCGCTCGAGCAACGTCTCGACATGCGGGTGGCTGTCGAGGAAGGCGTCGTCGAGATCCCAGTCGCGTGCAAAGCGGCGGTTCCACAAGTGCATCCGGCCATCGGGCGCAAACACCGCGACTGATTCGAACAGGCTGTCGAAAGTCGCCGCGCGAGTGCGCAGCAGCGTGTCGCGGTTGGCCGAGACCTGCAATTGCTCGGTGCGGTCCTCAGCAATCAGCAGCAGCCCGCCATCAGGCAGCGGTTGGGCGAGAATGCGGAAATGGGTGCCATCCCCCAACGACCAGGCCTCTTCACACGGCTGGCCGGCAGCAAACCAGACTTCCTTCTCGCGCCGCCACGCCGGGAAATCGCGCACTTCGGGCAAGCGCCCCGATTCGCGCATCGCATCGAGCAGCAGCGCGAACGGCGGCTCGCCAGCGACGTCCTCGCTCTCCAGCGCGAACAACCTGCGGAACGGCTGGTTGACGAAGCTGAGCCTCCGCCGCGCATCAAACTGCGCCACCCCGGCGGAAAGCTGGTCGAGCATCGAGCGCTGCGCCTCGCGGAATGCTCGCAAGGCACGGGCCTGTTCCTCCAGGTCCTCGATATCGATGGCATAGCCGGCGATGCCTTCTGCACCCAGCGGCAGATCGCTGACCCGCAACATGCGCCGCGCGCCCGCAACCGTTGCCATCACCGAGCGTTCGAGCGGCTGGCCGCTTTCCGCCGCGCTCAAAGCCATCGCACTTGCACTTATGCCGCCCGCCGGCTCGACCAGTTCGATGCCGCCGCCAATCGCCGCCTCGGCGCTGGCCGCCCCCACTGCGCTGACATAGGCCGAGTTGACCAGCCGCAGCGCGCCGTCGGGCCCGCGAAACCACATCGGCAGCGGCGCTGCCTCGATCAAGGCCACCAGCGCGGCAAAATCGCTGCGCGCCCGCGCAGTCTGCTCGCGCAGCTGGATAAGCTCGCTTTCGCTATCGGAAAAATCGAACACCCAGACCATCGCCGCGCCG
>CAXNKI010000056.1:0-7421 GCA_964202645.1 Alphaproteobacteria bacterium
AGCGCGGCATGCGCACGATGCTCTGGACTGCGGCGCTTGATGATCGGGGAGGCGAGAAAGCCATCGAGAGCCGCATCGGGCTCCACGCCGAGGCGCACCGCTTCGATGGCGCAACCGATTTTTGGGCTCAGGTCATGGCGGAACACCGCGCAGCACCGCTGGCCTGCCTGCTGCTCGATGAGGCGCAATTTCTCGCACCCGAACAGGTCTGGCAACTCGCGCGGCTGGCCGACCAGGTGGGTATCCCGGTGCTGTGCTATGGTCTCAGGACCGATTTTCAGGGCGACCTGTTTCCGGGCTCGGCGGTATTGCTGGGGATCGCTGACAGTCTGGTCGAGTTGAAAGCCGTGTGCCACTGCGGCCGCAAGGCGACGATGAACCTCAGGGTCGACGAAAGCGGCGCGGCGGTGAAGGCCGGGGCACAGACCGAGATCGGCGGGAATGATCGCTACGTTGCGCTTTGCAGGCGCCATTTTTCGGAAAGCCTGGGCAAATGAACGAAACCCTGTTTCAGGCCGCCAGCCTGATCATCCCGATGGTCCTGGCGATTGTCTTCCATGAAGTCGCCCACGGCTGGATGGCGCGGGCGCTGGGTGATCCGACCGCGGCGGAGGCAAACCGGCTCAGTCTCAATCCGCTGCGCCATGTCGATCCGGTCGGCACGGTGATCCTGCCGGGGCTGCTGGCTCTCGCCAAGGGGCCGATTTTCGGCTGGGCCAAGCCGGTGCCGGTCAACAAGTGGCGGCTGCGCAATCCGCGCTATGGCATGATGCTGGTCGCCGCTGCCGGGCCGGGGATCAACCTGATCATGGCTGGCTTTGCAGCGCTGGCACTGGGCGGGGTGCTCGCGGCGTTTGGCGAGGTGTCCGAGCCTTCTGTCGCGGCGCGGTTTCTGGCGGCCAACCTGCTCAATTTCATCACCGTCAATGTGTTCCTCGCGCTGTTCAACCTGCTGCCGATCCCGCCATTTGATGGCTCGCACATCGTCGAAGGCCTGCTGCCGCGCAGTATTGCACCGGCCTATGCGCGGCTCCACAAGTGGGGCATCCTGCTGATGATCGGCCTGGTTGTGGTGCTGCCCTGGCTGGTGCCGGGGTTCAATCCTGTGGGCGACTTTCTGCTGCCGCCGTTCGAATGGGTGACGGCCAAATACATGGCGGTGGCGGCGGGGATCGCCGGGGCGTGAACGGGCCAAACGGCTGGATCGTGCTCGACAAGCCGCTGGGGCTGGGCTCGACCCAGGCGGTGGCGGCGGTGAAGCGCAATTGCCGCGAGGCGGGGCTGGGTAGAGTCAAGGTCGGCCACGGCGGTACGCTCGATCCGCTGGCGACCGGCGTTCTGCCGATTGCGCTGGGCGAAGCGACGAAGCTGGCCGGGCGGATGCTGGATGCCAGCAAGGAATACGCGTTTACGGTGCGCTTCGGCGCGGAGACGGATACGCTCGACCTTGAGGGCAAAGTGATTGCCGAAAGCCCGGTGCGGCCGACGCTGGCCGAGGTTGAGGCGGTGCTGCCGCGCTTCACCGGGCCGATAGAGCAGGTGCCGCCGGCCTATTCGGCGCTGATGGTCGATGGGCAGCGAGCGTATGACCGGGCGCGGGCGGGGGAAGTTGTTGATTTGAAGACGCGGTCAGTAACCATCTACTCACTCCAGCTTTCGCACTGGGATATTCCTAATGATCCCAACCAAGAATTCGGCGAACTGACACTTGCAGCCCACGTTTCCAAAGGCACCTATATCCGCAGCCTTGCCCGCGACATTGCACGCACGCTCGGCACAGTCGGCCATGTCACCATGCTGCGCCGCACCCGCGCCGGGCCGTTCAGCCTCGATTCGGCGATTTCGCTGGACAAATTGAACGAGGTGGGTAAGGGCGCGGCGCTTGAGAGAATACTCTTGCCGCTGGAGGCAGGGCTGGACGACATCCCGGCTCTCGATCTCGGTCCGCAGCAGGCAAATCTGGTCCGACAGGGCCGGGTTCTGACCGGACTGCCCCATAACGACGGGCTATACTGGGCGCGAATGGGATCTGTTCCCCTCGCACTCGTTGAGCTTTCTGGCGGAGACGCCAGGGTCGTACGGGGCTTCAACCTTCCCGATGTCGCGGAGTAAACTTATGTCGATTACCGCTGAACTGAAGCAAGAAATCATCAAGGATAACGGTCGCGGTGCCAACGATACCGGCTCGCCCGAAGTCCAGGTCGCGATCCTGACCAGCCGCATCAACACGCTGCAGAGTCACTTTAAGGCCAACCACAAGGACAACCATTCACGCAGAGGTCTGCTGATGATGGTCAACAAGCGGCGTTCGCTGCTGGACTATCTCAAGAGCCGCGATGTCGGGCGCTATAACGCGTTGATCGCCAAGCTTGGGCTTCGCAAGTAATCAAGCTGGGCGGCCCCATCGCGGGCCGCCTTTTGCTTTGGGGCTCCGTTCGCATTTCGGCGGCGGAGGCCAAGGGGCCAAAAGCGCCCCACACCGGACCGGGACGGATTCACCCCGGCAGCAAATCCCGCGAGTGCAATAGGGCCCGCGGGCTGAAGGATAATACACATGTTCGACGTTAAAACCGTATCGATGGAGTGGGGCGGAAAGACCCTCACTCTGGAAACCGGCCGCATTGCCCGTCAGGCTGACGGCGCGGTCCTTGCCACTTATGGCGAAACAGTCGTTCTCTGCGCGGTGACCGCTGCAAAGAGCGTCAAGGAAGGGCAGGATTTCTTCCCGCTCACCGTCCACTATCAGGAAAAGTTCTTCGCCGCCGGACGCATTCCGGGCGGCTTCTTCAAGCGCGAGCGCGGCGCGACCGAAAAGGAAACTCTGGTTTCCCGCCTGATCGACCGCCCGGTTCGTCCGCTGTTTCCCGAAGGTTTCTACAACGAGATCAACGTCATTTGCCACGTGCTGAGCTATGACGGCGAAGTTGAGCCTGACGTTCTGGCGATGATCGCCGCATCGGCTGCGCTGACCATTTCTGGCCTGCCGTTCATGGGCCCGATCGCCGCTGCGCGCGTCGGCTATGTCGATGGCGAATACACGCTGAACCCCAAGCAGGAAGAAGCCGCCAATGGCGCGCTCGACCTGGTTGTTGCCGCCACTGGCAATGCGGTGATGATGGTGGAATCGGAAGCCAAGGAGCTTTCCGAGGAAGTGATGCTCGGCGCGGTGGTTTTCGCGCATGACGAGATCAAGAAGGTCGTGAACCTGATCATCGATCTGGCTGAAAAGGCTGCCAAGGATCCGTGGGATGTCGCCGTCAGCGACAACACCGCGATCAAGGACAAGCTCAAGAAGCTGATCGGCAAGGATATTGCCGCTGCCTACAAGCTGACCGACAAGTCGGAGCGCTCCAACGCGCTGAACTCAGCACGTGCCAAGGCCAAGGAAGCCTTCGCGGGCGAAGATGGCCAGACCCAGATGGTTGCCATGAAGTCGGTCAAGAAGGTCGAGGCGGACATCGTTCGCGGCGCGATCATCAAGGGTGAGCCGCGCATCGATGGGCGCAGCAACACACAGGTCCGCCCGATCGAAGCGATGGTCGGTTTCCTGCCGCGCACCCACGGTTCGTCGCTGTTCACCCGCGGCGAAACCCAGGCGATCTGCACCACCACCCTGGGAACCCGCGAGAGCGAGCAGATGATCGACGGGCTCGAAGGCCTGACCTATTCGAACTTCATGCTGCACTATAACTTCCCGCCCTATTCGGTTGGCGAAGTTGGTCGTTTTGGCGCACCTTCGCGCCGCGATACCGGCCACGGCAAGCTGGCATGGCGCGCGCTGCGCGCGGTGCTGCCGGCAAAGGAAGAGTTCCCCTACACGATCCGCGTTGTCTCGGACATCACCGAGTCCAACGGTTCGTCGTCGATGGCCACCGTTTGCGGCGGCGCATTGTCGATGATGGATGCCGGTGTGCCGATCACGCGGCCGGTCTCGGGCATCGCCATGGGCCTGATCCTGGAAGGCAAGGATTTCACCGTGCTGTCCGACATCCTGGGCGATGAAGATCACCTCGGCGACATGGACTTCAAGGTTGCCGGCACGTCCGAAGGCATCACCACGATGCAGATGGACATCAAGGTTGCGGGCATCACCCGCGAGATCTTCGAAGCCGCGCTGCATCAGGCGAAGGAAGGCCGCGCGCACATCCTGGGCGAAATGACCAAGGCGCTGGGCACCTCGCGCAGCGAACTTTCGGCTCATGCGCCGCGCATCGAGACCTTGCAGATCGACAAGTCGAAGATCCGCGAAGTCATCGGCACCGGCGGTAAGGTGATCCGCGAGATCGTCGCCGAAACTGGCGCCAAGGTCGATATCGACGACGAAGGCCTGATCAAGCTGTCCAGCTCTGATCCGGCGCAGATCGAAGCTGCACGCGCCTGGATCCTCGGCATTGTCGAGGAGCCGGAAGTCGGCAAGGTCTATGACGGCAAGGTCGTCACGATCGTTGATTTCGGCGCATTCGTGAACTTCATGGGCGGCAAGGACGGTCTCGTCCACGTCTCCGAAATGAAGAACGAGCGCGTTGAAAAGCCCGGCGACGTCGTGTCGGAAGGCATGCCGGTCAAGGTCAAGGTCATGGAAATCGACCAGCGCGGCAAGGTTCGCCTGTCGATGCGTCTGGTCGATCAGGAAACCGGCGCCGAGATCGAAGACACCCGCCCGCCGCGCGAACCGCGCGGTGATCGCCCTGGTGGTGATCGCGGTGATCGTCGCCCTGGCGGCGGTGATCGTGGCCGTGGTCCGCGCCGTGATGGCGGCGGTGATCGCGGCCCGCGTCGTGAAGGTGGTGATCGTGATCGGGGCCCGCGCGGCGAAGGCGGCAACGCCGATCACATGCCAGCGTTCCTCAAGAACGACGACTGACCTAACCCGTCAGCCGCAAAGCAAACAACGAGGGGGCTGCCATTGGCGGCCCCCTTTTTGCTTGTCTGGCAAAGGCTATTCGGGAACTGTGCACGCCTTGCATCAGGGAGCGGACTATGGCGGGCAAGTGGCGTTGGATGGCGGCGGCGATTGGCCTCTCGGCCCTGTCAGGCGCGGCATCGGCGAGTGGCGACCTTGGCTGCTCAACGCAGCGGAAGCTGGTAAGCCGCACGGGTGATTGTGCCAACCGCGCCATGCTCGCGCCGGGCAATGATACCCGCGTCAATCTGTTGCTGCTGCTGCGCAGCCGCTCCGGCATCGGCAGTGCCGGGCTGACCTATCCCGATGAAGGCTGGGAAGGCGACGGTCTGGGGCATACTTTTCTCGACTGGCGGTCGATGCGGCTCGCGTTCTATCCGGCGAAAGGTGAGCAGGGCGAAGAGAACGCCTATGCTGGTTCACGCTGTGCCAGCCTGACAGCAGCTACCCCGGCGTTCAAGCAGGCGCTTGGCGCAGCGCGCGAGGTGCCGCAGGTCGAGCGCAGTGCCCTGATAGAGGCGCGCGCGGGGCTTGAGGCAGTCTGCGCGTCGGGCAGCGAAGCGCCAGCGGCGCAGTGGCCAGCCGGGATCGCCAGCGCGGGCGGGCAGGCCTGGCTCGGCTATCTCAAGGGCAGCCATGCTTTCTATGCGGGACGCTGGGATGAGGCGCGCGGGGCCTTCGCCGGTCTGCGCAGCGCGCGCGACGCCTGGCTTGCGGAAACCGCCGCCTATATGCTTGGCCGGGTCGATCTCAACGCGGCAATCGAGAAGAGCTTTGGCGAGTACGGCAATTTTCAGGGCGCGAAGGCGACCGATCAGGCCGCGCTAGGGCGCGCTGCTGCGGCGCTCGCCGCCTATCTTCAACGCTATCCGCAAGGGCGTTATGCCGCCTCGGCGCAAGGCCTCCAGCGCCGCGTGTTGTGGCTCAGCGGTGATGTCGCGGGTCTGGCGCGCGAATATGAGCGGCTGCTGGGGTCAGTGCGCGCCGACAGCGTGGATGCCGCGCTGCTGGTGCAGGAAGTCGACCACAAGCTGCTGTTTCCCGATGGCGAGGCGCAGGTGCTGGTAGGTGGCGGCGCGATGCTCCAGGCAGTCGCGGCGCTGCTCGATCTGCGCAGCCATGACCGTTGGGGCGATGCCCGCTCAGTGCCCGGGCTCAGCGCAGCGGCGCTTGCTGCGCGGCAACAGGCACTCGCCGCCGATCCCGAACTTGCCGGCTTTATCGAAGCGAGCGAGGCCTTCTATGGAGCCGGCGACATGCGCCGGGTGCTTGCGCTGATCCCTGACGACGCACGCCGGACCTCGTTTTCGGAGCTCGCCTTCAGCCGCCAGATGCTGCGCGGGCTCGCGCTCGCGGCTCTTGGCGACCGCAATGAGGCTGGTTTCTGGCGCGAGATGCTGGGCGGCGCGAAAGGCCTGTGGCAGCGCCCGACGGTCGAGCTGGCGCTGGCGATGAATCTTGAGCGTAGCGGCAAGCTCGCTGAGGTGTTCGCTGCCGGCTCGCCGATCACCGACAGCACCTTGCGGATCATCCTGCTCGGCCATTCTGCCGGGCCGGGGATCTTGCGCGTGGCCGCGCTCGACAAGACCCGCCCGGCTGAAGAACGCCGCGCCGCATTGTTCGCGCTGCTCGACAAGCAGCTGGCGCGCGGCGACTATGCCGGCTTTGGCGAGAGCCTGAAGATCAGGCTTCCCGCGCCAGCCGAAGACACCAACGACTCCAACACCGTCGAACTGCTCAAGGCCTTCACAGCGGGCACCTGGTCTGACGGCTATGCCTGCCCGGCGATTGCCGAGACCGCGCGGCGGCTGGCAGCCAATCCATCCGACAGCACCAGCCGCCTGTGCGTTGGCGAATTCCGGAGGATCAACGGCTTCGACTCGGTGGATCGCTATGATCGTCCGCCGGCGAAGGATGAGCTGGGCGGGGCGAGCGACATGTTTCCCGGCAAGTCGCTGATGCGCGGCGACATCTATGCCAGCGTGATGGCCGATCCGCGCGCTCCGTCGGGGGACCGGGCCTATGCGCTCTACCGCGCGGTGATGTGCTATGCGCCGGGCGGCAATAACGCTTGCGGCAACGCCGATGTCCCCAAGGCGCAGCGCCGCGTCTGGTTCGAGCGGCTAAAACGCGAGCATCCCTCCAGCCCGTGGACGCAGCGGCTGCGTTATTACTGGTAGTGCGCTGCCTCGCCGTCCTTGGCCTCCTTGCGCTGACGGCCTGCGGGGCACCGAGCGAGGGCAGGGTGGACCCGCGCGACCACGACGCCTTCTTCCCTGTGGGCCGGGGTGCATCCGCCGCCGGTACTGGCGCAAGCCCGCACAGTTTACATCCTCGCAGGCGAAGTACACGGCGATGACCGGGAGACACTGGTGCCGCTGCGGTCCGAAGTGCCGCGCGTCCAGCACGCCGAGGTCTGGCTCACCTTGCGCGCCGAGCGGCTCGACTGGAGTGAGGCGGTCTATCGCGATTTGGGCCGGCAACTGACGAAATGGCAGGCGGCGAACCCGCGCTTTGC
>CAXNKI010000057.1:0-7342 GCA_964202645.1 Alphaproteobacteria bacterium
GCGCCTTCCGACGCTCGCGCCATGACGATGCCGACGCTCGCGCCTTCATAGCCCGTGATGAAGCACTTGCGGCCATTGATCACCCAGTGGTTGCCGTCGGGCTCGCACATGGTTTTCATCATCGAGGGATCCGCGCCAGCCCCACCCCATTCGGCAGGCTCGGTCATCAGGAATGCCGAACGTGCGCGGCCCTCAACCAGCGGCTTCAGGAAGCGTTCTTTCAGCTCCGTGCTGCCGACTTTGCCGATGAGATACATGTTGCCTTCATCGGGCGCATTGGTGTTGCAGGCGAGCGGCCCAAGCGGCGAAAGCCCGCTCTTGATCAGCACCTGGGCAGTCTCGCGCTGGGTCATGTGCCCACCGTCTGGCAGAATATGAGGGCTAAGCACCCCGGCGGCGCGCGCCATTTCCTTCAGCTCGGCCACCAGAGCATCGGTTGGCGCGCCATGATGGTCGCGGCGCGGATCGGCCTCAAAGGGAATCGCCACCTCGCGCACAAACGTTTCGACCGCTGCTGCGATGGCGGCTGTCCGCTCGGCTCCCGCCCCTGTCATGATCTGCACTGCTCCTTGGTGAGTATGTTGCTGCCTGGCTGGCTTGAAGTCCGGTCCCACTATTGCCTAGGGATCGGGAAATTATATAGTAAATTCAGGCCAATAGTGCCGCAGCAAGCTGAGAGTTGGCGGATAACCCAATCCGGTGCCAAACTCAAGCGTGATTGGGGCCGGTAAGCGGGCCGATCTACCTGTAGGAGCTGAGCAATGAGTGTCGCATTCCGCCGCGAAGGCGATGAAGAACACCTCGAACCTAAGTTCGAAATTCCGATCCCGCTCGGCCCCAATCTGGTCACTGCGCGCGGGCTGGGCCTGATCCGCCAGCGCGTGGCGGAGATCGAGGCGCGGCTGGCGGCGCTTGGCGATGAGGCGGAGATCAAGGCTGCCAAGCGCGATCTGCGCTATTGGCAGACCCGCGAAGTCACCGCCGAACTTGCCCCGGTGCCGAGTGGAGCGACCGCTGCGATCGGCACGCAAGTGAGCTTCCGCCTGCGCGGCAAGATCCGCAGTCTCAGCATTGTTGGCGATGATGAGGCCGAACCGGCTAAGGGCCTGGTGAGCTTTTCGGCGCCCCTGAGCCGCGCGCTGATGGGGGCCGAGGCAGGGGATATGCTGGAATTTGGTGGCGAGGATGATGCGATTGAAGTGCTTGAGGTTCGGGTTATTGGGTGAGGGGCCCGGGCTGGTGTCGCAAAGCGTGCGCAGTCCTGACGCCCCCCGATGACTGGCTATCAGGCAGCCTCGCGAACCCCCTGGATCTGCTCCTCGCCGAGCAGGACGACACGGTTCAGTCTGCGCCCGCAATCGAGATCGAAGGGCACGACGCGGTGCATGGTGCCGGTGTTGTCCCAGATCAGCATGTCGCCCAGCTGCCATTCGTGGCTGTAGATGTATTGCGGGTCCTCGGCCATCGCCAACAGGCGCTGGACGAGGTCATCGCTCCGCGACTTGTCCATGCCGACAAAATTCTTGATCGTGGTAGCCAGCAACAGCGACCTGCGCCCGTTTTCGTGCTGCCAGACCAGCGGATGCTCCTTGGGCGGGTTCACGCCTTCGCCCCAATGCGCGAGTTGTTCCGGGGTCGGGTCGGGGAACGGGATGCGCAGGTTGTGCTCAGCTGAATGGACCGCGCGCAAGCCTTCGAAGAACGCCTTCTCAGCATCAGGCAGATCCTCGTAGAGCGCATAGGTGTTGCAGAACTGCGTCTGCCCGCCGTGCGGCGCCAGCACGCGCGGACACAGAATCGAGGCAAGGCCGGGGGTATCGGTATAAGTCCCATCGATGTGGAAATAGTAGGTGCCTTGCGTGTAGTCGGCAAAGATCGGGCTTTGCGACCGGTCAGCGGAAATCGTCGTGTTGGTCAGCCCATGCTCAAGCCGCACCTCGCCCATGGTCCGGGCGAACTGGAGCTGCTGCTCGTCGGTGACGTTCAGGCCGCGGAATATGAGCACGCCGCGTTCGTTCAACAGCGCGCGCAGTGCCTTCGCAATGCGGCCGCTGGTCAGCGTTTCGATATCAGTCCGCACTTCGGTGCCGATGCGTGCAGTCAGGTCAAAGGCTTCGAAATCCATGGCACTCTCTCCGATTGACAAAGTGACATATCAAAAGACATCATGTCCATAGAATTTTTGGGGCCGCAGAGCAGGTCTGGCCGACCGGGGAGCATAGTTTGACCAATCCCAATATCGCTATCCAGCAGCAATTCGTCACAGCGGTCTTCGCCGGCGATGCTGCGGCGCTCAGAGCGCTGTGCACCGATGATTTCGTGCTCACTCAGGGTTCGGGCATGCCCTATGCCGGTACATTCTCTGGAGCAGACGGCTTCTTGCAGTTCCTCGGAATTTTCGCTGATACGCTCGAGATCGAGAAGCTTGAGCCGGTGCGGCATTTTCTGTCCGACGATCCTGACCTGATCGTTTTCGAATTCGACATAGCCGGGGTGCACCGAGCCACCGGCAGGCCTTACGCAACTTCGCTGCTCGAAACCTGGGCCTTCCGCGATGGCAAAGTGTCCAGCGTCAAGCCGCACTATTTCAACGTGCCGGATTGAGGGGAAGGTTGATGGTTGCACTTGCGGAGCGGCCGGTCGTTCTGGTCATCGGCTGCGGGGGGCTGGGCATGTCGATCGCCCGCGCGCTCGGCCGGCAGGCGCCGCTGCTGCTGGTTGATATCGACCGAGCGGCGCTGGACGCCAGTGTCGCCGCGCTGACCCAGGAAGGCTATGCTGTCAGCGGCCACCAATGCGATATCACCGATCCCGAACAGACCCGTGCGCTTGGCGTTGTGCTTGGACAGGTTCCGGGCGTGCGCACTCTGGCACATGTCGCTGCCGTCGGCATGTCGATCGGTGACTGGCGCCGGATGATGGCGGTCGATCTCGTTGGCGCGCAACTTGTCGCTGATGCAGCCGGCCCCCACTTGGTCAGCGGCGGCGCGGCGATCCTGATCTCCTCGCTTGCCAGTTACCTGCCAGCGCGGAATCATGCGCTGGAGCAGGTCCTTGAAGCGCCGCTCGAACCCGGCATGCTGGAAGCCATCGCCCGGCTGCATGGCAAGGAACCCGATTTCGACTGGACTTACAACTACGCCAAGCTCGGCGTGAACCTGCTGGCAGAGCGGCTGGCGATTGCATGGGGCCCGCGCCAGGTTCGTGCGGTGTCGCTTTCTCCCGGCATGATCGATTCGCCAATGGCGCGCGCCGAAGGGCCGACTCTGCCCAGCCACGACGGCACCGAGGCACGGGTCAGCCGAACCGACAAAGCCCGTGAGATCCCGCTCGGCCGGCAGGGTTCGATCCTCGAGATCACCGCTGTGGTTGAATTCCTTGCTTCGGATGCGGCCAGTTTCATTAACGGAATCGATGTGCCGGTGGACGGCGGTCACCGCGCGGCATGGCGCCGTAAGGGAGTGATCGAGCGATGAGCGATGCTGGCAGCGCGCCGCTGGATGATGCTCAGGGGCGGATCCGCTATCGCACGCCCTTGCGCGCCGCTCAGCGCGACCTCATGCGCGCCCGCATCTGCAACGCGGCACGATCGCTGTTCTTTGCCCAGCACTTTGACACCGCGACGATGGACGGGATTGCCGCCAGCGCAGGCATCAGGCGCTCGACGCTCTATCTCCACTTCCGCGACAAGGATGAAATCCTTCTCGAAGTCATTTCCGAATATACCGACAAGGCCAAAAAGGTGCTGGCAACGCTGCCCGGACCCGAGCCCACGCGCGATCAGGTCGGGCGCTGGGTGAGCCGGGTCGCGCGGTTCGTCGCCAAGGAACAAGCGCCGCTGTCAATCATCGTCGAAGTGCGCCGGCGGCAGGGCTTCGCCGCGACGCTCGAAGCAGTCACCAGTGATCTGCTCGTCAGCCTCGGCGCGAACAACCCCGGATTTCGCGCCGCCGCATGCGAAGGCGCCGAACCGCTGCGGCGCGCGCGGGCGCTGATGTTGCTGCAGGAACTGACTTATGCCTGCGAAGTCCACGCCGAGGACAAGCTGGCGGCGGACGGACGCGCGCTGCTGCACATTGCGGCCGATGATTTCCATGCCTTCCTGAACCGCCCGACGACCGAATTCATGTAAGCAGGCAAATTCAGGTAAACAGGTGGCAGGCTACTTGTCGGTCGGGCTCGTCTGCCAATGGCAACAGAAGCGGAGTTTCCGCGCGGCACCGATCAAACGCATGGGGACAACGACCGGCAAACCGGCAACCCGGTGCGATGTCGACTGGAGAAGGTATTTCGCCCGTTATCGTGGTCGATTTGCGGATACGCTCCATTTGGGGATCCGGCTCCGGATTGGAGGCGATCAGGATCTGCGTGTATGGATGCTTCGGGTCGAAAAACACATCATGGGCCGGCCCGATTTCCACCAGCGCACCCAGATACATCACGGCCATTCGGTCGCTGATATAGCGGACCATCGACAAGTCGTGGGCGATAAACAGCAGCGTCAGCCCCATCGACGACTTGAGTTCTTCTAGCAGGTTGACCACTTGCGCCTGGACGGACACATCGAGCGCCGAGATCGGTTCGTCGCAAACCACGAATTCTGGCTCGAGGATCAGCGCCCGCGCAATGCCGATCCGCTGACGCTGGCCACCCGAAAATTCATGGGGGTAGCGCGACATGTAGTCGGGTTCGAGGCCCACCCGGCTGAGCCAGCTGGCCACCCGGTCGCGCGTGTCATTGCTGGAGAGGTCGCTATGCAGCTTCAGGCCCTCGCCGACGATTTCGCCCACTGTCATGCGCGGATTAAGCGATGAGTAAGGGTCCTGGAAAATCATTTGCATGGTTTTCGCATGGCGCCTGAAATCGGCAGCCTCGTAGCTTTGCGGCAGCGCTTCGCCGCGATAGGTCACCGTGCCGCTGGTCTTGGGCAGCAAGCCAATCAGCGTCTTGCCGTAAGTCGTCTTGCCCGAGCCTGATTCCCCGACCAGCCCGACGATTTCGCGCTCGTGAATGGTCAGGTCCACCCCGTCGACAGCGTGAACCTTTCTCCCCTTTGGCAGAGGAAAGAACTTGGTGAGGTTTTCCGTCACGACGAGGGGCGGCGATGCTTTCAAGCGGGGTTCTCCGGGGACAGGCTTGCTGCAGGAACGAGAGCGCCGCCCGCGGCCCTTTCATGGTGCAGCCAGCATTTGCCGTAATGGTCCGCGCCTACCACGAATGGCGCAGGTTCCTGTGTGCTGCAGATCCGCATCGCATGCGGGCACAGCGCGGCATAGGCGCAGCCAACCGGCGGCGAAAACAAGTCCGGCGGGCTGCCTTCGATCGGCAGGAGGCGATGCTCGGCATCGGGATTATTGCTGGGCATCGCTGCCCGCAGGCCGACCGTATAGGGGTGTGCCGGGCGATAGAATATGTCGTCGACGCTGCCGCGCTCGACAATCTGCCCGGCATACATCACTGCAACTTCATCGGCCATACGCGCCACAACACCGAGATCGTGCGTGATCAGGATGATGGCAGTGCCATGCTCGCGCTGGAGATCGCCCATCAGATCGAGAACCTGAGCCTGGATAGTGACGTCCAGTGCCGTGGTCGGCTCGTCCGCGATAAGGATCGCCGGCTCGCAGGCGATTGCCATGGCAATCATTGCCCGCTGCAGCATACCGCCTGAAAATTCGAACGGGTATTGTTTGGCACGCTGCGCCGCTTCGGGAATGCGGACCATTTCCAGCAATTCGATGGCGCGGGCATAGGCGCGGCTGCGGCTCCAGCCCAAGTGGACTTCCAGCGTTTCGGCGATCTGCCGGCCAATCGTCATCGTCGGATTGAGCGATGTCATCGGGTCCTGAAAGATCATGCCGATCTCGCTGCCGCGAAAGTCCCGCCCGTCGATCTGCGAGGTGCCCAGGATATTGCGCCCGCGCAGGAGCGCCGTGCCCGATTTCAGCCGGCCCGGCGGCATCGGCACCAGCCCCATGAGCGCTTGGACAGTTACCGACTTGCCGCAGCCCGATTCGCCGACGATGGCGAGCGTTTTGCCCGCTGCCACACTGAAGCTGACCCCGCGCACCGCTTGCACCGTGCCGCCATAGGTATTGAACTCGACCTGCAGATCCTTGACATCAAGCAGGATTGGCTGATCTGCCAAAGGGGCGGGAACCGTCATTCGCGTGACCTCAGCTTTGCGTCGAGGGCATCGCGCAGGCCATCGCCCAGCAGGTTGAACGCCAGTACGGTGATACTGATCAACAAGGCCGGGAAAAACAGTTCGTGCGGATGAGTCAGCATCGACTTGATCCCGTCATTGCTCATGCTGCCCCACGAAGCGGTGGGCGCAGCAACCCCCATGCCGATGAAGGATAGAAATGCCTCGGTAAAAATCGCGCTGGGAATGGCGAAAGTCAGTGTCACAAGAATGACCCCCATCGTGTTGGGGATCATGTGGCGCATCACCAGATAGCCAGTGCGCGCGCCCAGCAGCCGAGCGGCGTTGACATAGGCTTCCTCGCGCACCTGCAGGATCTGGCCACGCACCAGCCGGGCGGTTCCGGGCCACAGCAGGATCACCATTGCCACGATCAGCGGAATGATTCCGCTTTCGCCGGGGCCGATACCGAAAGCGATCTTGAACAGGATCATGAACAGCAGGAACGGAAGCGCGACCACAAAATCGGCAAACCGCATCATCACCTGGTCAACCCGCCTGCCGATAAAGCCGGCTGTGCTGCCGTAAATCACCCCGAACAAAACGAAGAGCAGCGGCGCGACGATCCCGATGAACAGTGAAACCTGAGCGCCTTGCATCAGCCGGGCCAGCATATCACGACCAAGATAATCGGTGCCCATGGGATGAAGCGAGAACTTGATCCTGCTGCCGAGCGCAGGCACTTTGCCGGCCTCCAGGAGTTTTCTGTCAGTGGCCTCCTGCAGCGTGATCGAATTGACCACATCGACCCGCAGCCTTGCCGCCCCGGGGAGTTGCGCGCCGTTGGCGTCCAGCGGCACGACCGAGTAAAACGAAATGCCTGGCCGCAGATCGAGCATGTCTTCGAACCGCGTGATGTCGGCAGCGCCAGTTGGGCCGAGGGGAAGCCCAAAGGGCCCTTCGCCTTTTGGTTCGACGATATTGCGATAGACCATGTAATCGGCTGCGCCGGGCATGGCCTGCCACGTCAGGCGCACGAACTGGGTAGTCGCCTGGCCGACCAGTTTCAGGCCGGCATTGGCGATCGGAGGTGGAGCGGGGGCAGGGGCATCGGGCGCAGTGCCTGCTTCTGGCCGCGCTTCAGGCGGGGCCCAGGGTGTATAGGGTGCAACCAGGATTGCCGAGCGGTCTGCGCCT
>CAXNKI010000058.1:0-7325 GCA_964202645.1 Alphaproteobacteria bacterium
TGGCAGAAGTAGCCGAAGCAGAAGAGCTGTTTGACCGGATCAAGCTGCGCATGATTATCGGCCACCTTGGCACGGAAGATCGCGCTGCGACCGAGGCTGCATGGCACGGGGCAAAGGCTTATGATTGGTACGGGGTTGGCGACACCGGCAGCATTGCCGGTGAAGGTCCTGACCGCGACGGACTCTATGTCTGGGAAGACGCGCAATATCTTGAACTGCTCGATGTCGAGAGCGGCACGGCCGTCGCGCATGGCGAGACCGGCGATATGGTGGTCACCTGCCTGTTCAAGGACGACATCGCCCCCTGCATCCGCTTCAACACCCACGACATCACCCATGAGCTGGACGGGCGGGGTGAGATTGGCTTCAAGCGGATCGCTGGCTTCAAGGGGCGCAGCGACAACATGGTCAAGCTGCGCGGCATCAACCTGTTCCCTCATGCCATTGCCGCGCTGATCGAAAACCGCAGCGACCTGACCGGCGAATATGTCTGCCACTTGCGCCGCGATGCCGGCGGGCGCGACGACATGGTAGTAACCATCGAGAGCCGCGGCAGCAGCGACGGGGGCGAACTGGCCGAAGTGCTTCGGCGGGGACTGGGCGTCGAAGTTGTGGTCTCGCTGTGCGCGCCGGGCGCAACAGCGGAGGCCACCCAGATCGATACGCGGCAAAAGCCGATCCGGCTGATCGATGAACGCGGCCTATGATGCGAGACCCTTTTGGCGCCTTCGTCGATCTCGATCCCGCAGCGTCATTCGGGGCGGGATCGCTTGGCGATGTCACAGTCGGTGTGAAGTCCAACATCGCGGTCAGGGGCCTGCCCTGGACCGGCGGGATGGCCCACCGCCGCGATGTGATCGCCGATCAAGATGCGCCGGCGGTTGCTGCCCTGCGCCAGGCAGGTGCGAAAATCCTCGGCACGCTCAACATGCACGAAGCCGCGCTCGGCGCGGTGACGGACAATGCCTTCTATGGCCGCACCCACAATCCGCACCGCATGGGCCTCACCCCGGGCGGCTCTTCGGGCGGCAGCGGCGCGGCAGTGGCTGCCGGGCTGTGTCATCTCGCACTGGGCACCGATACGCTGGGCTCGGTGCGCATCCCGGCGGCCTATTGCGGGGTCTATGGTCTCAAGCCCACCCACCGCGCGATAGACGATCGCGGCATGCTGTTCCTGGATGCCCGGTTCGACACGATTGGTCCGCTGGCGCGAAATCTGGACATGATCGAACGAGCCTGGGCCGTGATCGGGAATGGCGGCTCGTCCGCGCCTTTGACGCGGCTGTTGACCCTGCGCGATCTTGCCGGTGTCGAATGCGAGCCTGCGGTGCTTGCAGCCTATCAAGCGGCGATCGCCGCGCTGGACATGCCGTTTGCCGACGTCGACCTGCCTGCGAACACCTCGATGATCCGCACCACTGCGCTTGCCAGCGCCGGGCGGGCACTTATCGCCGATCTTGGCGAGCACCGCGCGGAGGCTTCTGCCGAGCTCAAAGGCGTGCTCCTGGCGGTCGAAAAAATTCCGGAAAACGCAGACTTGCTTGCCACCACGCGGCATATGCTGGAGGCGGCGCTGCGGGACGACGGGGTGTTGCTGATGCCGACCACGCCGCATGCCGCCTTCGCTCACGGCAGCCGTGCCCCTGCGACACAAGCTGATTTTACCGGCCTTGCCAATGTCGCCGGCCTGCCGGCCCTTGCCCTGCCGTCCGGCCGGGATGCCAGCGGTCTGCCGGTCTCGGTCCAGATTGTGGGCCCTGCCGGCAGCGAACCGGCTCTGATAGCCCTTGCACGTCAGCTCGATCTTGCGCTCAATGCCTATGCCCCGCCAACACCTCTGGGAGAAACCTGATGCGGATTATCTGCCTGTTCAACCTCAAGCCCGGCGCCGATGGCGCTGCCTACGAAGCCTGGGCGCGCGGGACTGACATCCCCGGTGTCAACGCGCTTGCCTCGGTTCGAGGTTTCACCGTCCACCGCGCTACCGGCCTGTTTGGATCGGATGCCAAATCGCCCTATGACTACATCGAGGTCATCGACATTCACGGCATGGACGGCTTCGTCGCCGATATCTCGACGCCCGAATTCCAGGCAGTCTCAGCCGGCTTTGGCGAATTCACCGACAACCCCTGTTTCATTCTGACCGAGGACCTTTGAGCCGATGGCGCGCTTTTCAGGCAAGACAGTCGTGGTCACCGGTTCGGGGCGGCACAAGGGTCTGGGTCAGGGGATTCTGCAGCGCTTCGCCGATGAAGGCGCCAATTGCGTTGTCTCAGATGTCGTCGCCAATGCCGAAGCGGAGCAAGTCGCAGCGGAGTTGCGCGGGCGCGGCGCGCAGGTTGCCGTGGTGGCCTGTGATGTCTCCGATGCAGCACAATGTGATGCGCTGATTGCCGGGGCATTCGCCGCGTTTGGCGGAGTCGATATATTGGTCAACAATGCAGGGATCGGGTTCATGATGAAGCCCTTTCTCGAAGTCGATCCGGCCGACTGGGCAAAGGTGATCGCGGTAAACCTCTCGGGGGCATTCTATTGCACCCAAGCCGCAGCCAGGGACATGGTGCGGCGCGGTCAGGGCGGACGGGTCATCAATATCGCCAGTCAGGCGGCGAAAAGCGCGTTCCCGCATTTGCCGGCCTACGTCAGCTCGAAACATGGCATGATCGGGCTCACCCGGGCGAGCGCAATGGAGCTGGGCGCGCACAGCATCACGGTCAACGCCGTCTGCCCCAATCATGTGACCACCGCTCTGGGGGCAGAGCAAAACGCCTATTTCTCCAAATTGCTCGGCTTCCCCACAGTCGAGGCTTATCTCGCCAATATGGCCGCCAAGAACCCGATGGGCCGCCCCGGCATGCCTGGCGACACTGCCGCTACTTGCGCCTGGCTGGCCAGCGATGATGCTGTCTACATCACAGGTGAGGCAATCAATGTCAGTGGCGGCGAGGAGATGCATTGATGCGCGCCCAACTGGCCGAAGAACGGATCGATTGGCCCGGTGGCGCAACAATGGCGCTGTCGGTTGTGGTGAATGTCGAGGAAGGATCCGAACAGTCCATCGCGCGCGGCGACCGGGGAATGGAGCCGGTCGACGAGCTGGGCATCTTCATCAAGGCGCCGATCCGCAACTATGCCAATGAGAGCAACTATCTCTATGGCATCAAGGCCGGTGCGCCGCGGGTGGTCAAGCTGCTCAAGCAATTCGACATCATGGCCAGCTGGACTGTCGCGGCGCTGAGCCTGGAAAATCATCCGGAAATAGCCGAGGCAATCGTTGATCTGGGGCATGAAGCGGTCAGCCATGGCTGGCGCTGGGTCCACCAGTTCAAGCTCGACGAGGAGCAGGAGCGCCTCTTCATCCGCAAGGCGGTGACCAGCATCGAGCAGACCTGCGGGGTCCGCCCCCATGGCTGGCTGTCGCGTTACATGCTCACCGACAACACCCGCCGCCTGCTGGTCGAGGAGGGCTTCACCTATCACATGGACGACTATTCCGGCGACGTTCCGTTCTGGGATCGCGACACTGTGCCGGGCAAACCCATCGTGATCGTGCCCTATCAGCTCGATAACAACGACATGAAGATGTGGACCGATCCGGCGATGACTCCTGAGCAGTGGCTGGGCTATGCCATTCACAATTTCGACCAGATCTACCGCGAGGGCGCCGAGGGCAATCCCAAGCTGATGAGCCTTGGCCTGCATCTGCGGATCATCGGCCGCCCGGGCCGCATCTGGGCGCTGGAAGAATTCTTCAAACATGTCCGCAAGCACCGCGATGTCTGGGTCACTACCCGGCTGGCGGTGGCCGAGCATTTTGCAAAGGTCTGCCCGGCATGACCCTTCGTCTCGAAAAGCAGGGTGCGACTGCTCATCTGCTCATCGACCGCGCGGCAAAGCGCAACGCATTCGACATCGCGATGTGGCAGGCGATTCCGCAAATCCTCGCCGAGGCCGCCGCCGACCCGGACCTGCGTGTGCTGGTGTTGCGCGCCGCGGAACCGGGCGCGTTCTGTGCCGGGGCGGATATTGGCGAGCTGCTCGCCAACAAGGACGATGCGGAATGGCGTGCGACAAACCAGCGCGCGATCAACGCCGCCCAGTTTGAGCTCACCCGCTTTGCCCTGCCTACAATTGCTTTCGTTGATGGCGATTGCGTTGGCGGTGGCTGCGGGCTGGCGCTGGCCTGCGACTTGCGTGTGGCCAGCCCCCGGGCGCGCTTCGGGATCACCCCCGCCAAACTGGGTCTCGTCTATCCGCTCCACGACGTGAAGCTGCTCAGCGACCTGGTCGGGCCGGGGCAGGCCAAGCGTATGCTCTACACCGGCAGCCTGATCGATGCGGCTGAAGCGCTGCGGATTGGTCTGATCGAGGCCGTGGGGGAGGATTTCTCAGAATTTGCCGAGCCGATCCTCGCCGCTTCCCCCTATTCCACGCGCCAGATCAAAGGATTCGTGCGCCGGGTGCTGGATGGTCAGGCACATGACGACGCCGATACGCTGGCGGTGTTCGCAGCGGCTTTCACCGGGCCGGATTTCCTCGAAGGCACTAACGCCTTCACCCAGAAGCGCAAACCGGAGTTCCGTCGATGACTATTGCTCATGGCACGATCCTTGGCGGCCTCTCCATCGTTCCCGATCTCGATGCGGCGCTGGTCTGTTACCGCGATATCCTTCAACTCGATCTCGTCCACAACGGCCCGCTGCCCGGGGACCTTGCCGAAAGCTGGGGCGCGCCAGCTAGCGCCGGCGCGCGCCATGCTGTGCTGCAGCCCAAGAGCGGAAATTCCTGCTGGTTTCGTCTGGTCGAGCAACCCGATCATCCGCTCTTCAAGCCGACCACCACCTATGGCTGGGGCGCGTTCGAGTGCACGGTTGAGGATGTGTATGGCTGGCCGGCGCGCCTGGCCGGAACCGCCTTCACCATTGTCGGCGAACCGCGTGCACTGCCCGGTATGGATGCTTTCGTGCCGATGCAGACTTTGGGGCCGGGGCGGGAAATGGTCTACCTGAACGAGGTGTTTGCCAATATGGCGAATAACGACCTGCCGCGCGCCGGTTCGATCACTGACAAGATATTCATTGTTGTGCTGGGTTCGCCTGATCGCGCTGCTAGCTGTAACTGGTATCGTGATCGGCTGGGGCTCGCGCTCGCCGATACCTACGAGATACCCTATCAGATGATCAACGATGCCTTCGGCCTGCCTGCTGAAACCATAACCGCCATGACCATGGTACAGGCCGGGCGCATGCCGATCGTCGAGGTGGATGATTACCCGCCGCAAGCCACCCCGCGCGCGCGCCACCCCGGAATGCTGCCGCCGGGCAATGCGCTGGTCACGCTGGCGGTGAGGGATCTGGGCGACTGCAAAGTCGATTGGATTGCGCCGCCCGCAGCTCGCGAAGGTCCGCTCTACGCAGGGCGCCGCTCGGCAACGACGATTGGTCCGGCGGGCGAATTGCTTGAACTGGTGGAGGTTGCGTGATGGCACTTTATGCGATCCATGCGCTGGATGGCCCTGCCGGTGCAGCCAAGCGCAGTGCGCACCTTGCGGCGCATCTCGCCCATGTCGAGGCGCGGGTTGATCGCTATTTCGTGGCCGGGCCGCTCAGGGATGCGGCAGGCGTGACCATCGGCTCGTTGCTGGTGGTTGAAGCAAGCGACGAGGCCGATGCCCGCGCTTTCCTGGCTGAAGATCCCTACGCGGCAGCCGATCTTTGGGACTCGGTTCACGTCTCTGCCTTTGCAGCGGTCGCGGGGAGCTCCGTAGGCGGAGTGGCCTGGAAATAGCCGGCTATTCGACCTTCACATCGGGCGTGGTGTTGTCGATATCGCGCCAGAGCAGCCAGTCTCTGCCGCGTCGCCGGTAAATCAGCATTGAACGCCCTGCCGAGCGCACTTGTGGTCGGCCCGGCATCTGCGCGGTCATCCAGTATTTGGAAACCATCACCGCCATGCGCCCTTCGACATGAATGTCTTCGGGCTCGAAGCGAAAAGCAACCGTGGCGCCCTGATCTCGGAAGCGGCGCAGATAGGCGACGATGGCATCCGCCCCCTTCGCGGCGGGGGCCTTGTCGGTCATCAGCCAGGCATCGTCTGCATAGAGGCTGCGCAGCGTTGTCCAGTCACCGGCGGCATTGGCGGCATTCCAGCGGTCGGCTTGCGCGGCGATGACCGCTGCATCATCGCGTGGGGCAGCCGGCGCAGCACTGGCGGCAGTGAGCGCCGCAAGCGCAACGAGGAGCGAGCGACGGATCATGGGATCAGCAACGACGAACCCGTCGTTTCCCGCGACTCGAGCGCCCGGTGCGCAGCGGCGGCATCGGCAAGCGGCCAGGTCTGCCCGACCGTCACCGTGAGATTTCCTGAGGCCAGCATGTGCCAAACCTTTTCTGCTCCTGCCGCCCGTTCGGCCGGGTCGGCGTAATAGTCGAACAAAGTCGGGCGAGTTGCGAACAACGAGCCCTTGGCGCCGAGTTGTCCCAATGCGACCCCCGTAACCGGAGCATCGGCATTGCCATAGCTCACGATCAAGCCGCGCTTACCGGTCGAATCAAGGCTGGCCTCCCATGTGGCCATGCCGATTCCGTCGAATGCCACGCGCACACCGGCGCCGCCGGTCAGTTCGCGCACTCTGGGTGCGACGGGTTCGCTGCTATAGTAAATGATATGGTCGGCTCCGGCTGCCAGCGCAATTTCGCCTTTGGCCGGCGTGCCCACGGTGCCGATCACCGTTGCGCCGATGTGCTTGAGCCATTGCACCAGCAACAACCCGACACCCCCCGCGGCGGCGTGGACCAGCACAGGCCAGCCGGGCTGCACTTTGGCGCAGCGTTCGATGAGGAACTCGGCGGTTGCGCCCTTGAGCAGCGCCGCCGCCGCCGTGCGGTCGTCGATTGCATCGGGCAGGGCAAAGAGACTTGCGGCAGAGAGGTTGCGCGCGCTGGCATAAGCGCCGCGCTCGGGCCCAAGCGTCGCTGCCCTGTCGCCTTCCCTGAAACCGGTGACGCCAGCGCCGACTGCCGCGATCGTGCCCGCTGCCTCCAGCCCCAGGCTGCCCGGAAGGTCGATCGGATAGATACCGCTGCGGTGGTAGGTGTCGATGAAATTGATCCCCACTGCTGACTGCACCAGCGTCACCTGGCCGGGGCCAGGGGGCGCAAGCTCTTCCTCGCGCCAACCGATAACTTCGGGACCACCCGTGCGGACGATTTCGGCCCGGATTGCCTTCATGGTTTTGCTCCTTCGCGCGCGTTGCAGCTCATGCACGCAGCATTGCAAATTTGCCCGGACAAATCCATAGTCTTGGCCTGCGGAAAGGATCTTTC
>CAXNKI010000059.1:0-7268 GCA_964202645.1 Alphaproteobacteria bacterium
CGATCTGTGTGACCGCGCGGGCAAGCCGCTGATTTTCGTGGTCAACGGTGCAACGCCCAAGGCCAAGATCACCTCGGAAGCTGCCGTTGCGCTCTCGCAGCACGGCACTGTGGCGCCGATCACGCTCCACCACCGCACCGATTTTGCCGCCTCGATGATCGACGGCCGCACCGTGATGGAAGTCGATCCGGGCGGACGCTCGGCGCTCGAGGTATCGGCGCTGTGGGACTATATTTCCGACCGGCTCGAAAAGAATTTCCGTCGCACCGTCTTCGCGCCGCCCACCCCGGTTGCGCAGATGTCCGGCAGCCAGCGTGCCGCCGGCGGCTTTGGCCGCCGCGTCGCAGGCTCCTGACAGGAGCGCGCGGACATGGCAGAAGCCAAACCTCTCGCCTCGTTGACGCCCACTTTGCTGGCGCGCAAGGGCGGCGCGCGCCCGGCCATCCGCACGCAAGGCCAGGACCTGACGCGGGCTGACGACGCCGGCGAAGCCGCTGAAACCGCCACTGAAACCACTGAAAACCCGGCCCCGCGCACGCGCAGCCAGGCCGGTTCCAAGGTCGTCTCGCTCAACACCATCCGCACCGCTGCGCCTGCGGGTAAGCCCAATGCCCTGCGCCGCCAGCGCGAGCGCCTCGCGGCCCAACTCGCTGGCAAGCCCGCGCCGCGTCGCAGCGAACCTGCACCCCGGCTGGCCGCTTTCACTGTGCGTCTTGATGCCGAACGGCACCTGTCGCTGCGCCTCGCTTCTGCGTTGGCCGGCCGCAGCGCCCAGCAACTCGTCGTCGAAGCTCTCGATTCCATGCTCGCAACCCTGCCCGATGTCGCCGAAATGGCGAAGCGGGCGGGCAAGCGGCGCTGATTTTTTCGCAACAGGGGGATTACCCATGACCTCGTACCGTCTCAGCCCGAAGGCCTTCAGCTCCGTCGCATCAGGCGTTATGGCGGTGGCCGTGCTTGCCGGCTGCACGGGCAGCGCGCATATGGCTCGCGCCGGCACCTACAGCGAGCGTGCGGATACGCGCTCCAGCCGTGGCACCGACAAAATTGTCGTGCGCGCCGAACGGGCGCTGGCACGTAGTCCTCAAAACGCCACGCTGCGCTCGTCGCTGGGTATTGCCTATCTGCAGACCGGGCGCTTCGCCTCGGCAACGCAAGTTCTCGACGATGCGATGCGGCTGGGCGACAACAGCCCGCGCACAGCGCTCAGCCTGGCGCTCGCCAAGATCGGCGCAGGACGCGGCCGCGAGGCGGTTGCCATTCTTGATGACTGGCGCGACGGCATTCCCGCCAGCGATCTGGGCCTTGCCCTCGCGCTGGCCGGCGAAAGCAGCCGCGGTGTCGCCATCCTTACTGATGCGCTCAGGGCCGGCGACAACACCACCAAGCTGCGCCAGAACCTGGCCTATGCCTATGCACTTGACGGGCGCTGGCGCGAAGCACGCACGATGATGGAACAGGATGTCCCTGCCAGCATGATCGAACAGCGGATCAACGAATGGGCGATGCAGGGCAGGCCCGAGGACTATCAGAAGCGCGTTGCCGCGCTGCTGGGCGCTCCGGTACGCAACGATCCCGGCCTGCCGCAGGGCCTTGCGCTCGCCGACACCGCGCCGACCGAACAGCTCGCCGCGGAAACTTCGCAGGTGCAGCCCGTATCGCAGCCGGTTTCGGCAGTGAGCGAACTCCCCGCTGCCGGTGAAGCGCCTGCCACGGTTCCGGCCGTCGCCGCGCTCGAGCCGCTGCCCGCTCCAGCCACGACATATGCGCCGGTGACCCAGCCGGCGCCGGTTGCGGTCCCCGCATCCAACTTCACCACCGCCTTTGCCGAAGCCCCCGCCACGGCGGCGGATGCCTCGGCTCCTGCAGCTCCAGAGTGGACCGCCGCATCGTCGCATGCCCCGGCCCCCGCGGTCGCATGGACCGCGCCGGTTACGGCCCCTGCCGCCCGCCTCGTGCGACCGGCGCGCACGGTCCGCGTCGCGCTTCCGGCCGCCAAGCCCTATGCGCTGCGCAACGGCAGCCATCTCGTCCAACTCGGTTCTTTCGCCAGCGCACAAGGTGCCCGGCGCGGCTGGGGGATCATGACTTCCCGGAACCCCCAACTGCGCAACTACCGCATGGTGATTACCCCGGCAGTGGTGAACGGCCGCAATTACTGGCGCGTGGCAGCAGCTGGCTTCAACGCAGGCGGAGCATCGAGCCTGTGCTCCTCGGTCCGCGGCCGCGGCGGCGCCTGCTTCGCCTATGCCGCCACCCGCGCCCCGGCTGGCGCTCTGCCCGCGACCAACCAGACCGGCGCTGGTCCGCGCATGGCGCGGCGCCGCTGACAGCACTGCCTCTCCCCGGCGTGGAGAGGCTTACCTAACCGAAAATCGCTGCGCCGCCCTTCCATAGGGCAGTGACGCGGCCTTGCACCGGCTGCCGGTCGAACGGTGTGTTGCCGGCGCTCGCGGCCATCTTGTTCGAATCGACAATCCACGGACGGTCAGGGTCGATCAGCGCGATGTCTGCCTGCTGGCCCACTGCGAGCACCCCGGCATCAACGCCCAGCAACCGCGCCGGATTGCCGGCGAGCAGGGCAAAAGCGCGAGTCATGTCGATCACGTCGTCGCGCACCAGATTGAGCGTCAACGGCAACAGCGTCTCCGCGCCTGCCATGCCCGGTTCGGCATCGGCAAATGGCAGGCGCTTGTCTTCTGGCCCGCGCGGATCGTGGCCTGAGGCAATCACGTCGATCGTGCCGTCAGCCAGTGCGGCGAGCACCGCCTGGCGGTCCGCCTCGCAGCGCAAGGGCGGCGACATCCGGGCAAAAGTGCGAAAATCGCCGATGGCGTTGTCGGAGAGCATGAAGTGCGCCGGGGTAACACCCGCTGTAACCGCCACGCCGCGCGCTTTGGCTGCGCGCACCAGGGCCAACGCGGCGGCGGTAGTGACTTGCCGCAAATGGAGCCGCGCACCCGCCAGCTCGGCCAGCGCAATGTCGCGTGCCACTGCCAGCGCTTCGGCCTCCGCCGGGGCCGAGGCCAGCCCCAGCCGCATCGCCATTTCGCCTGCCGTCGCCACCGCCTGGCCCGCAAGCCCGCCATCTTCGGCATGTGTGACGACCACCATGCCCAGCATTCCGGCATAGCGCAGCAGCCGCAGCATGGTCCCCGAATCGGCGATCCACTGCCGCCCGGTCGCGACTGCCCGAGCCCCGGCATCGCGCATCAGCGCCAGTTCGGCGAGTTCCTTGCCTTCCAGCCCGCGTGTCGCCGCGCCCAAGGGGTGAACCCAGAGGTCCGGCTTGCCCGACTGCGCGGCAAAACGCACGCGGGCCGGGTGATCGAGCACCGGCGACTGGTCAGGCATCAAGGCCGCACGAGTGATCCCGCCGAAGTGAAACGCGGGTTTGTCGATGGCGAATGTGCCGAAATCGACGAGGCCGGGCGCAATCAGCGCGCCGCGCGCATCGACCACCATGTCATCCGGCTCGGGCGCGATGACACCCAGCGCGGCGATGCGGCCATCGGCAACGCGCAGCGCGCCTTTTGCCGGCGTGCCCTCAGGCAGCACCAGCTGGCCATTGGTGATGGTCAGCGGCGGAGCGACACTCATGCCGCCCACCCCGGCAGCCCGCGTGCTCTGCGCGTCAAGACGTCAAGGCAGGCCATGCGGATCGCGACGCCCATTTCAACCTGCCGGGTGATCAAGGAGCGGGCCGCCCCATCTTTACTGGCGAGGTCGGCGACATTGCTGTCAATCTCGATGCCGCGGTTCATCGGACCGGGATGCATCACCACTGCGTCGGGCTTTGCCTTGCTCAGCCGCTCGAGCGTCAGGCCATAGAGATGGCGATATTCGCGCGGGCTGGGCACGAACTGGCCGTCCATGCGCTCCTGCTGGAGGCGCAGCATCATCACCGCATCCGCGCCAGCGAGCGCTGCGTCAAAATCGTAGAACGGCGTCACGCCCATCGCCTCGATCCCCTCAGGCATCAGCGCAGGCGGGGCGCAAACGCGCACATCCGCGCCCAGCGCAGTCAGGCAAAGCATGTTCGAGCGCGCCACCCGGCTGTGCAGCAAGTCGCCACAGATCGTGATCCTCAGGCCCGCGATCTCGCCTTTGGCCTGCCGCAAGGTCAGCGCGTCGAGCAGGGCCTGTGTCGGGTGCTCGTGGCTGCCGTCGCCGCCATTGAGCACCGGGCAATCGACCTTGCCGGCGATCAGTTGCACTGCGCCCGAGCTGCCATGGCGGATGACGATAGCATCGGCGCGCATCGCGTTGATTGTCACCGCGGTGTCGATCAGGGTCTCGCCCTTTTTCACGCTCGACTGAGTAGCGCTCATGTTGACCACGTCGGCGCCAAGTCGCTTGCCGGCGATCTCGAAGGAAAGCCGGGTGCGGGTGGAGTTTTCGAAGAAGGCGTTGATGATGGTCAGACCCGCGAGGCTCTCGTCGCGCTTGAGCGGCTGGCGGTTGAGTTCGACCCATTGCTCTGCCTCGTCGAGCAGGAACATGATCTCGTGCGGGGCGAGGCCGGCAATGCCCAGAAGGCTGCGATGCGGGAAAGCGGCGCTGCCCGCCGGATAGCGGGAGAGGTGGGAAGGGATCGCCGATGTCATTGAAGCCAGTGCCTTAGACAGGGCTTGGCCTCAGGGCAAGCGGCAGTTCACAACCAGCCGATGCCAAGTACGCCGAGGCCCATCGCAGCAATCGTCAGCGGAATGAAGAACAGCTCGCCCGGCCGGTCGATGATCATGCGTTCGGGTTCGTACTGCCTGTAGCAGACCGGCACGATACTCCCTTCGGGCCATCGCCGCCGTCCCTGCTCGCCCTGGCTCAGCACCAGCTGCTGGCCGCCAAATACGACTACCGGATGCTGCCATTTCTTGCCGCCATCGAAATCGTCGCGCTCTTCATAGCCGGCGACCGGCACCATAACCCGCAGCCCCAGCCGGCGCAGTTGCCATCGCCGCCAGGTCCACCACCCGCCGAGCGCCAGCAACGGCAGCCCTGCGACGAGCGATAATGCCTGGAACAGCAGGTCGAGCAGTCCTTCGTTCATGTGCGAAATCTAGCCCCGCGCTTGTTAAGGCTGAATGACCTTGCCGCACCGCGGCTGGCCGACATTGCCTCAATCGCGCACTGGCCTTTCGCGCACGGCATTCGTATGACCGGGCGCAGCCGTGCCGCCAGGGCATGTCGCCGAGGAGCGCTCTGTTCATGATTTTCGCGCGCAAGGTCTGGAAAGTGCTGGTCGCCATCAAGGATGGCCTTGCTCTCATGCTGCTGTTGCTGTTCTTCATGGTGTTGTTCGCCGCGCTGTCGAGCCGCCCCTCGCCGGGCGCGGTGCGCGAGGGCGCCTTGCTGCTCAAGCTCGACGGCGCGATCGTCGAGGAGCCGCACGTCGTCGATCCAATCAGCCAGCTCCTGGCCCAGCAGACGCCGGCCACCGAATACCGCGTCCGCGATCTGGTAAGTGCGCTGCGCAGCGCAGCAGCCGACAAGCGGATCAAGGCCGTAGTGCTCGATCTCGACCGCTTCACTGGCGCGGGGCTGGTCCATCTGCAGGATGTCGGCAAGGCGCTCGACGGGGTGCGGGCGGCAGGCAAGCCAGTGCTCGCCCACGCAACGCTCTATACTGACGACGCCATGCTGCTGGCCGCTCACTCAAGCGAAGTCTGGGTCGATCCGCTGGGCGGTGCGCTGATCGCCGGGCCCGGCGGCAAGCAGCTGTTCTTCGGTGGTTTGCTCGACCGGCTGAAGATCAAGGCGCACGTTTTCCGCGTCGGCACCTTCAAGAGCGCGGTCGAGCCCTACATGCGAGGCGATTTTTCCGCCGAATCGCGCGAGGCCAGCGCTGCGCTTTATGGAAGCCTGTGGGAAGCCTGGAAGGCCGATGTCACCAAGGCACGGCCCCGGGCAAACATAGCCCTGGCGACAGGCGATCCTGTCGCCTGGTTCAGGGCATCGGGCGGCGACGGCGCCAAGGCCGCGCTGGCAGCAGGTCTCGTCGACCGCATCGGCGATCCGGTCGCTTTCGGTATGCGGGTGGCCGAAGTGGCCGGCAAGAACCAGCGCGACAAGGCGCCTGGCGCCTATGCTCATACTTCGCTGCGCGCCTGGCTTGGCGCCAACCCGGCTCCCAAACATGGCAAGCCGATCGGTGTGGTGACAATCGCCGGCGAAATTGTCGATGGCGATGCCGGGCCGGGCACAGCCGGCGGCGCGCGAATCGCCGATCTGCTCGACGATGCGCTGGAAGACGATCTCGCCGCGCTGGTGGTCCGGGTCGATTCGCCGGGCGGCTCGATCTATGCTTCCGAGCAGATCCGCACGGCGATCCTTCGCCACAAGGCCAAAGGCATTCCCGTGGTCGTCTCGATGGCCAACCTCGCTGCGAGCGGGGGCTATTGGGTCTCCACCCCTGCCAGCCGCATTTTCGCCGAACCAGCGACGATCACCGGCTCAATCGGGGTTTTTGCTGTGGTGCCGTCATTTGAGCGAGCGCTGGGCGAATGGGGGGTGACCACCGACGGTATCGAGACAACGCCGCTCTCTGGCCAGCCCGATCTTGTCGGCGGCCTCTCTCCTGCGGTTGAAGGCATGCTGCAGGCCAATGTCGAAAATGCCTATGCGCGCTTTGTCGGCCTGGTTGGCGCGGCGCGGGGCAAGACTGCAGCCGAAGTTGACGCCATGGCGCAAGGCCGCGTCTGGGATGGCGGAACCGCGCGGCAGAAGGGCCTTTCCGACCAGTTCGGTGGGCTCAGCGATGCGCTGGCTTATGCTGCCGAGCAGGCGAAATTGCCCAAGGATGGCTGGCACCCGGTCTATCTCGGCGCGGGCACTGCGCCCTATGCCTCGCTGCTCGATCGGCTGGGCCCCGACGAAGACAGTGCTCCGCCAGAGGTCGTGCGCGATTGGGCCGGGCTGGTCGCTGTGCGCCAGCAGGCGGCGATAGGTCAGGCGTTGGCTGGACTCGAGCAATTGCTGGGGCGCACCGGCGCGCAGGCCTTGTGTCTAGAGTGCCCCGCACCGGCGCGGCCTCAGGCCGCTTCGGCCAGCCCCAACACGATACTGCTGCGGCTGGAACGTCTGCTCGCCCGGTTCTGACAAACAGTTTGCGGCACCAGCAGGGCAGCGCACCCCTTGGGCGCTTGCCCTTTTGTCACACTGCCACTAAGGGCACGCGCCTGAGTTTTCAGGTTATGAATTTCTTGGGCTTCCTCGACCTGCGGGCGTGGCGGAATTGGTAGACGCGCTGGTTTTAGGTACCAGTATCG
>CAXNKI010000060.1:0-7201 GCA_964202645.1 Alphaproteobacteria bacterium
GTCAGTGAGCAGCGCCAGCAGCGCCAGATAGCCGACTGACTGCAAGGCGAACGAGATCAGCCCGAAGCCGATCATCGGCCCGCTCATGCCTTCGAGCATCTTCTCGGCACCCGCCCGATTTGACAGATTGGCCAGCAGATCCGCCTGAAAATCGCTGAGAAAAATTATCGAGACGAGCCCGGGCAACAGGAAAAAAACGCCGGCGACCGCCGCGAGAACTTCGCGGTTGGCCGAAACCGAAAGGCTCGCTTCGCGCCAGGCACTGTTGCTGTCGAACCGCATTGCATGCTCCTGCTGATTGGCAGGCTTGATAACCACAGCGAAAGCCGCCACGCAACGCCCATGACAGTCAACCTGCCTCATACTATCGAACTGCGCCAGGAAAGCGCGCCGGTGCCCTATCGCGAGGCGCTGGACGCGATGTCGGAACGCAATGCCGCAATCGCCGCAGGGCAGGCGGGCGAACTGATCTGGCTGCTCGAGCATCCGCCGGTCTATACCGCCGGCACCAGCGCGGCGCCTGGCGAACTGCTCGATCCGCGCTTCGAGGTCGTGGCGGCCGGGCGCGGCGGACGCTATACCTACCACGGACCGGGGCAGCGGATCTGCTATGTCCTGCTCGACCTGAAGACCCGCGCGCGTAACGTGCGCGGCTATGTTCATGCGCTGGAAGGCTGGATGATCGGCGCGCTGGGCGATCTGGGAGTGGAGAGCTTCCGGCGCGAGGGCCGCATCGGCATCTGGACGCACGATGTCGATGGGCGCGAGGCGAAGATCGGCGCCATCGGCGTGCGCATCCGCCGCTGGGTGACGATGCACGGCTTTTCGGTCAACCTGTCGCCAGACCTGTCGCACTTTTCCGGGATTGTGCCTTGCGGCATCGAGGAATTCGGCGTCACCAGCCTGGCGCGGCTTGGCCACACGGTTGATTCCGCCGCATGGGACCGGCTACTGCTGGCGCGTACCGGCGAATTTCTCGCCGCGCTCGATCAACCCTGCGGCGTGGAGTCTGGCTGTGAAATTTAAGAGTTGGGCGATCTTGCCATTGGCAGCGCTGGCACTCGCGGCATGTCAGGCCGAAAAGAAGCCGGCGACAAAAGGTTCGGCAGGCGGCGAAGTGCTGGCTGGCTCGGCGAGTGACGCGATGTTGCCGATCGACACGGTGCGCTCGCAGCCGCCGCTGGCGCCGAAGCCCACCGCCAGCGCCGGGCCTGCCAAGGCAAGCTCAAGCAGCAGCAGTACAGACGAGGAACCGCCGGCCGAAGATGCCCCGGCCGAAGCAGCGGCAGCCGAACCCGCCGCTGAGCAATAGGCTGCGTCAGGCCGGACGCAGCATCCGCAGTGGCGCCGAACTGACGGTGCGCGCCTCGCCATTGCCCAGCAGCTGTTTGGCCAGCTTGAGCTGCGGCTGATCGATCCGGCGCCGGTCGATGGGCGACATGTCGGCGTCCATTTCGCCTTCGACGGCCGACACGATCCGCCGCGCGGCCGCAAGTTCGGCTTCCGACGGCGTGAACGCGGCGTTGATTTCAGCGATCTGCGCTGGGTGGCAAGCAAACATGCCGCTAAAGCCATCGGCGCGCGCTGACTTGGCGGCCAACCGCAGACCCTTCAGATCCTCGGTATCGCCATGCATGACCTCGATCGGCATCGCGCCGCAAGCGCGGGCCACCAGCAGCACTTGCGCGCGCACGAAGCGGAACGGGTCGGCCCAGCCGCCGCGCGGCTCGCGTTGCCGGGTCGCGTCAATGGCGGCTGCCAGGCTCGCCGGGTTCCAGGTCAGGCCGGCAAGGCGCGGGATAGCGGCGTCAACATAGGCGCCGATACCAAGCGCCGCGCGCGGCGTATCCCCTGCCATCGGCAGCAGTCTGGTCGATCCGGGGGCAAGCTGGTTGACCTGCTCGAGCTCATAAAGTTCGGCGGCCACCTCACGCAGCATTTCCGGCCCATCGGTCCGGGGCAGGATGATCCCTTCGGGCGCGCCGCGCATCACTGCGACCAAATCTTCCCGCCACAGCCGGCTGTCGACCGAATTGATCCGCACCCAGCGCGCCATCGGCGCCTGCTCCAGAACCTGTCGCCGATGCGCGAACAGCCACTCCGCCGCGAGATTGCGCGCCATCGGCTTTGCCTCGTATGCCACCGAAGCATCAAGATCGACGACCGCAACATCGCTCCCCATGGCCAAGGCCTTGCCGAGCTTTTTCTCGTTGTCGCCGGGCACCAAAAGCCAGGAACGATAGCGCATGAAGCAGACCCCCGTCAGCATTGCACAGGCCCGCAGCAGGCCTGCGGTTTACCTTTGATGCAATTATGCCGGGAGAATATGAACAAAAGGTAGGCGGGTTGGGGAGTGCGTTCGGATCTATTCCCCTTGCGGCCAGCCTCCCGCCGAATGCATCACCGCGCCCCCAGATCCCCCTTGCCGACAGTCCCTGCCGCCATCTCCAGCATCCGGTCCAAACTCTTCTTCGCCGCCAGCCGCAGCCCTTCTTCAATCTCGATCCGGGGCTGCAAATCGCGGAGCGCCACATACAGCTTCTCCAGCGTGTTCAGCGCCATGTAGGGGCAGATGTTGCAGTTGCAGTTGCCGTCGGCACCCGGCGCGCCAATGAATTGTTTGTGCGGCAGCGCCTTTTCCATCTGGTGGATGATGTGCGGTTCGGTGGCGACGATCAGAGTGTCGCCGGGGAAGGTCTTGGCGAAATTCAGGATGCCGCTGGTTGATCCGACATAATCGGCGTGGTCGATGATTGTCGGCGGGCATTCGGGGTGGGCGGCGATTGGCGCGCCGGGGTTTTGTGCTTTCAGCTTGAGCAACTCGGTCTCTGAAAATGCCTCGTGCACGATGCAGACGCCCGGCCAAAGCAGCATTTCGCGGCCCAGCTTGCGGGAGAGGTAGCCGCCGAGGTGGCGGTCAGGGCCGAAGATGATCTTCTGGCTCGCCGGGATCTGCGCCAGGATCGTCTCGGCACTGGAACTGGTGACGATGATGTCGCTGAGTGCTTTCACTTCGGTCGAGCAATTGATGTAGGTCAGCGCGATGTGATCGGGGTGAGCTTCGCGGAAGGCCTTGAATTTTTCCGGCGGGCACGAATCCTCAAGGCTGCATCCCGCATCCATGTCAGGCAGGATCACGATCTTTTCAGGGCTGAGGATCTTGGCTGTGTCGGCCATGAATTTGACCCCGCAGAAGGCGATGACATCGGCATCGGTCGCAGCAGCCTTTTTGGACAGCTCCAGCGAATCGCCGACATAGTCGGCCAGATCCTGAATCTCCGGTCGCTGGTAATAGTGCGCAAGGATGACGGCGTTGCGGTCTTTGCGCAGGCGGTCGATCTCGGCGCGGATATCGATGCCGGTGAGGTTTTCGTGCATGACAGTCATGGCAAGGCAGGCTCCAGGGGTATGTCGATCTTCTATGGCGCAGTTTTGGGCGAATTGGCAGCGGCAACCGCGCTTGCCCGCGCGGAAAGTCCGCTCCTGCCCATGTCTGCGCGGCAGATGTATATGTCCTCGGCAAAGTCACAGAAATGGCTGGCCGAGATGTGCGCGCCGACCCGGACGAAGCTTTTGGCGCTGATCAGGTAGACGGTGCGCGGATCGGCGGGCTTTTGCAGCACCAGTTCGGGCAAAGTGCTGCAATGGTAGGTCATCTGCGACTGCTGGGTGCGGCCGGCATAGAAACTGTTGATCGGCAGGCCGTTCTCCATCGCCAGCCAGGAAAACTTCTGAAAGTGATTGAGGGGGTATTCCCACTTGCTTGGCTCCCCCGACTGGCATTGCCAGGGCCGCAGCACCAGCATCTGGTCATGCGCACGGCCGAGACTGGCGAAGGCGGCATCCGTGAAGCGATCTGGCGTCTGCGTCCTGGCCGCCCGGTCGTGCAAGGTCATCATCGGGACGGTGAGGTCAGCCACCTGGATCAAGGCAGCCACGCAAAGCAACGCGGCTGCGCGTCGCTCTGACAGACCCCGGATCAGGCCGGCGACCGCGACGAAGAGCAGCCCATAAATCACTACCCAGATGAAGCGGCCCGAAGAGCGGAAAATCTCAAGCACGCTGACCAGCACATCAGGCACAGGCAGGAATACCGAATAAGGTCCGAAAGTCAGCCGGGTGGACAGCGCCAGCATGAATGCGCCAAAAATCACCAGCGCCAGCGGGGAAAACAGCCCCTCGCCGCCATCACGCCGCAGCCGCGTGAAGACCACGCCGCCCAGCACCAACAGCAGTCCGCCAAGGCCCAGGTAACCAAAGCCTTCGTATTGCCCGCCGGTTGCCGCGGGCATGTCGGGCAGCAGGGCCGGGCCAAACCATTCCGACTTGGGATCGAACAGGGTATAAAGGTTGGCCGAAAAGACCTGATAGCCATCGCCCGAAAGCAGCTTGCCGCCGGAAAAGTCTATGAAGCCCCAGACCAGCATGGCCACTACACCCGCGACGAATGGCAGGGGTGCAAGCGCCGCCAGTTTCCAGCTCAGAGCCCGGTCCATCGCCAGCTTGAGCAGGAAACCGCAATAGAACATCAGCGCCATCACCATGAGGTAGGTGTTGAACGAGGCGGCAACGAAGATCAGCAAAGTGAAATCGCAAAAGGTCCGCGCCGGGCCTACCCGCACGCTGCGCACGAACAGCCACAGCGCGGCGAGCAGCAGCCATTGCTGGGTGAGCACCATGTGGGCAATCTGGAAGCGCACCAGCAGCGCCGGCGTCGTCGCGATGAACAGCGCGCCAATGGCCAGCGCCGCGCGATAGTATGCGCCGGATTTCATGCGGGTCGCCTCGCGCAGCGCCAGCCAGCCAAACAGCGCCTGCAACGCGATGCCAATGAGGAACATCGGGCCGACATACTGGAACGGCGTCTCGCTTGCCGGCACCAGCAGCTTCACGACCAGCGCCACGGCTGGCATTGTGTCGAACATCGCCAGCGGCATGGAGAGCGGCCAGGAATAGCGATTGGTGGCGACCGGAAAGTAGTTATCCGGATCGCCGCGATACATCTCCCAACCGAACTGGCCGGTAACGGTGTCATCGTGTATCCAGCTGATATCATGCGGATTGGCGATGCGCAGGCCATAAACCGCCAGCGCCAGTGCCACTGCCAGCGCCATGACCAGCGGCACTTCCCATTTCAGTCTGTTCATCGGGTGCTTTCACCATCAAAGCGGACGACGACAGTCACATCGCCCTGGCCGGCAACGCTGAGCGGGATCTCCAAATTCTGGCGGATCGCATCGCGCGCTGCCTCTCGGGCGAGGCCCAGCAGTACCGGATTGCCGGCCTCGACGCTCGCCTGCCGCGCGGCAATCTGCGTATTCTCGCGCGTCAGCTTGTCCTGCGTGTTACGACTGATCCAGACGCCCTCGCGCAAGTATTGCGCCCGCGCTTCGTCAAGATTCGGTGTGCCGGGCGTAACCGGCGGCAGGCGGACATCAAGGCGTTTGGCTTTGGCATTCCAGCTCAGCCGGTCGCGCGTAACCCCGGTCAGATCGACGCTGTAATCAACCCGCGCGGGAATAACTGCGATCTGCCTCACCTTCAGCATACCCATCAGGCTTTCATCGTCAGCCGCCACGACTGGCGAAAGCTGCGCGCTGAATACAGTGAGGCGGTTCTGCTTTTCGAACGATGTCAGCGCGGCGGAGAGGACATCGCCTTTGGCAGCAGGCCACAGTGCCCAGACCAAAATGAGCAAAGCGGCGGGTGCCAGCACCCAGGGCAGGGCCACGCGCGCCATCATGCCGCGATCGTCCACACTGCACCCGCCCGGCTGACTTTGCCGCGCGCTTCAAGGTCAATCAGATGCGCCAGCACGGATCGCCCCGCCGCGCCCCACAATTGCGGGTCGACGCCTTTGTACATCTGCGGGACCATCTGTTCGATGAAACTGGTGCCGCCGGCAAGGTGCTTCAGGATCTGGTTCTCGCGCTGCCGGCGGTGGCCGATCATGCCCCGCACCAGCTGACGCGGCTTTTCCACCGCAGGGCCGTGCGCTGGATAATAGACCCGGTCCTCGCGCAACTGGAGCAGCTGCAGGCTCGCCATATAGGCGGTCATGTCGCCATCGGGCGGCGAGACGACAGTGGTCGACCAGCCCATGACATGATCGCCGGTAAACAGCGCGCCACTCTCCTCCAGCGCAAAGCACAAGTGGTTGGAGGTGTGCCCGGGCGTCGCCAGCGCGGTCAGCGTCCAGCCATCGCCGACAAGCTGTTCGCCATCAGCCAGCACATGCCCCGGCGCATAAGTCGTGTCGAAGGCAGCATCCGAGCGCGGTCCGTCATCCTCGATTGTCAGCGCGGCGCAACCGATCACCGGAGCGCCGGTCATCGCGGCCAGCGGCGCGGCGGCGGGGGAATGATCGCGGTGCGTGTGGGTGCAGACAATCGCCGCGATGCGGGCATCGCCGACGATGGCGAGCAGCGCCGCGATATGATCGGCCTCGTCCGGCCCGGGATCGATCACCGCCACATCGCGCCCCGCGCCAACAATATAGCTTTGCGTGCCGGTATAGCTGAACGCCGAAGGGTTACCTGCCAGCACGCGGCGTACCAGCGGCTCCGGCATCTCGGCAAGGCCGGTCGGCCATGGTCGGGCGGGAAATTGCATGGGCTGGATATGGCCATGCAATGCCGGTAAGCCAAGCCAAAATCCAAGCTGCCAAATCCCGAACAGAAAGCGCAGGAGAGACATGAACCCGGTTGGCGAACTCATCCTCGTGCTTGATGCCGGGACCACTTCCACCAGAGCGCTTGCTTTTGATCGCAACGGCGCCTGCCGGGCAGTCGCGCAGCAGGCCCTAACCCAGCATTATCCGAGGCCTGGCTGGGTTGAGCACGATGCGAACGAAATATGGGCTTCTACGCTCGCTTGCGCGCGCGAGGTCGTCACGCAATCAGGCGGCGCGGACCGCTTCGCCGGAATCGGCATCACCAACCAGCGCGAAACCGTCGTCGCCTGGAACAAGGCAAGCGGCGAACCGCTCCACCACGCGCTGGTCTGGCAGGACCGGCGCACTGCCGAGACTTGCGCGGCCTTGCGCGCGGGAGGCCATGAGCCGGCCGTGCAGGAAGCGACCGGGCTGCTGCTTGATCCCTACTTCTCCGCCACCAAGATGCATTGGCTGGTCGCCAATGTGCCGGCCGTCGCCGCCGCCGCCAGCAAGGGCACGCTGGCGCTCGGCACGGTGGAGACCTGG
>CAXNKI010000061.1:0-7135 GCA_964202645.1 Alphaproteobacteria bacterium
TCACAGGCGCCTGCTGCGCTTTGCGGCATCGGCGGCCTTGGCGGCACTGCTTGGCGCGGGCGTGACCCGGCTGAACGGCGGCGGCGCGGGGCTGGCGCTCGCTGGACTCGCCAGCCTTGCGGCGCTGTGGCTCGTGTTGCGCTATCCGCGCCCTGCTGGCAGCCGTCCGGACAGGCCGGGCGCGCTGCACCGGGCCGGGCGGTTGATCCTGCTGGCTGGCCTCGCACTCATGGCGCTTGCCCTGGCCGTTTCGCGCGGCGGCGAGCAAGGCGCGCGAATCGCTGTCCTGTGCGAGGGCCAGAGCGCACAGATGGGCGGCTGGAACTTCAAGTTTGAGCGCGTCACTCCCGTTGCAGGCGAGGGCTACACGGCCTTAGCGGCCACTATTCGGGCCAGCCGCGCAAATGCCTCGCCGGTCAAACTGGTGCCGCAACTGCGCAGGAGCTTCATTGCCGGCGCGCCGCCCGGGCCGGTCAGCCGAACGTCGCTGTGGCGGGGGGATCTGGCGCTGGCGGTTTCCGGCTTCGATCCGGTCACGGGATGCTTGTCGCTTGATGCTGTGTGGCGGCCGCTGGCTGGCGGCGGGCGGTTCGCTGGCTGGCTCGCCGCATTCGGTGCCGCGCTGATGGCGCTGACTGCGCTGGGCAGCCTTCACTGGCGCCGCAACGCACTCGAGCGGATTGCCATGCGCCGAACTGATCGTCCTTTGCTGCGCCCGGTGGGCCAGCCGGTTGCCTTGGCGCGTCGGTTCGGTCCGGCGTTGGCATTGGTGCTGGCCCTTTGCTTTTCAAATTGGCTCGCGTTGGGCAGCCCGGGCCTGGTCTGGCGCCCGGCGGTGCAGGCCCCGCCAGTGTATGCGCACGGCGAGGCGCTGGTCGCGGCGCGCCAGTCGTTGCTAGAGGGTCCGGCCAACACCAACCGCTGGATTGTAATCGGCGATGCGATGGTCCGGCGCGGGCACTTTGCCGATGCGGCCGGGGTGCTGCTCGGCGCGGTCGAGGCGAACCCTCGTGATTCCGATGGCTGGCTGGCGCTGGGCGATGCTCTCTACGCTCACGCCGGCGGGCAGATGAGCCCGGCGGCCGCGCTTGCCTATGATCGCGGCGACCGGGTCGCGCTGGACAAGGGTGCAGCGCTGCCTCCTGCGGGCCTTGCCATGGAGCAATCCGGGCGGAGCGAACTGGCGCAAATGTGGTGGCGCAGGCACCTTTCCCGGCCCGCTGGCAGTGTTGCTTTGCGTGCTGCCATCACAGCACGGTTGAACTATTCCGCACCTTGAGATTGCCCTGCGCGATCCGGACTGATAAGCGCCGCCGCCTTGCCGGTCGCCTTGGCCGGCTCTAAGGCTTTTGTCTTGGACTTCGGGGCGCAAACATGAGCGATTCGGTGCAATCAGATGCCGCCGCAGGTAACGATACCGCGGCAGGAGGCTCCGCTGCCCATTCGGCGCATGGCCATGGCAAAAACGGCCTGCTGAAACTGTCGCTGGGCGCTATCGGGGTCGTCTTCGGCGACATCGGCACCAGCCCGCTCTATGCATTCCGTGAAACCTTTGCCTCACATCACGGTGTGCCCGGCATCCAGGTCGATCCAGTGCACATCCATGGCGTGCTCAGCCTGGTCTTCTGGTCGATGATGATGGTCGTCACGTTCAAATATGTGCTGACCATCATGAAGGCCGACAACAAAGGCGAGGGCGGCAGTCTGGCATTGCTGGCGCTGATCAACCGAAAGAGCGAGAACGCGCGCTGGTCGGGGCCCTTCATTCTTCTGGGTGTGTTTGCCACGGCGCTGTTTTATGGCGATTCGATGATTACTCCGGCCATGTCGGTGCTTTCAGCGACCGAGGGCCTGCAATATGTCCATCCCGGTTTCAAGGCCTGGATCGTGCCGATTGCCGTGACCATCCTGCTCGGCCTGTTTTCGATCCAGTCGCGCGGCACCGACAAAGTCGGCAAGCTGTTCGGGCCGATCATGCTGGCTTATTTCGCGACACTGGCTGTGCTTGGTCTCTATCACATGGCGGAAATGCCCGAGATTGTTCTGGCGACGCTCAATCCGCTCAATGCGCTCAATTTCTTCTCGGTCGATGGCTTTCGGGCTTTCGTCGCGCTGGGCAGCGTAGTTCTGGCCGTGACCGGCGCAGAAGCGCTCTATGCCGACATGGGCCATTTCGGCCGCAAGCCGATCGGCGTGAGCTGGCTCTTTTTCGTGCTGCCGGCGCTGATGCTGAACTACATGGGACAAGGCGCGATGGTGCTGTCGCTCGACCCGGCAGGCGCGGCGAATGTGATCAAGGATCCGTTCTTTCTGATGATCCCCGATGTGGTGCGTATCCCGGTCATCATTCTCGCGCTGCTGGCGACAATCATTGCCAGCCAGGCGGTTATCTCGGGTGCGTTCTCGCTGACCCAGCAGGCGATCCAGCTCGGCTTCATGCCGCGAATGCAGATCAAGCACACCAGCGCATCGACCGCGGGGCAGATATACATCCCGACGGTCAACTGGGGCCTGATGATCATGGTCATCGTGCTGGTGCTGTTCTTCCGCTCATCAAGCAATCTTGCGGCCGCCTATGGTATTGCTGTGACGGGCGCGATGTTCATCGACACGCTGCTGCTGGCCGCCGTGTTAATCAGCCTGTGGCGCTGGCCGTTGTGGAAGGCGGTGCCGCTGATCGGTGCCTTCATCGTGGTCGACATGGCCTATCTTGGGGCGAACCTGATCAAGGTGCCTGATGGTGGCTGGGTTCCGCTGGCCATCGGCCTGGCGATCTTCACGATGCTGACTACCTGGTCGCGCGGACGCACACTGATGCGCCAGAACATGGCTGAAGGCTCGATCCCCGTCGAAGTCTTCGCCAAGAGCGCTCATTCCAGCGCCACACGGGTGCCGGGCACATCCGTGTTCATGGCCTCGACCAACAAGGGCGTGCCCTCGGCGCTGCTGCACAATATCAAGCACAACAAGGTGCTGCACGAGCGCGTCGTGATCCTGACCGTGGCGGTGCAGGATTTGCCTTATGTCGAGGAAGCGGACCGCTATGACAGCAAGGACATGGGCAACGGATTCTACCGGTTGACCATCCGCTGCGGCTTCCTGGAAGATACCGACGTGCCCGCGTTGCTCAAACGGGTGACCATGTGCGGTGAGCCGTTCCAGATGATGAAGACCAGTTTCTTCCTCTCGCGCCAGACGCTGATTGCCTCGGCCAAGCCGGGTATGGCGCTATGGCGCGAAAAGCTGTTCGCCTGGATGCTGCGCAATGCGGCCTCCGCGATGGAATTCTTCCGCCTGCCCACCAATCGCGTGGTCGAGTTGGGCAGCCAGCTGGAAATCTGATGGTCCTGCCCGGCGAACTGGGCTTTGGCTTGCTGCCGAGGCAGGGCCTGCGCTCGTTGGGGTTGGCGCTGATTGCCGGGCTTGGATTCGGGGTTTGGATGGCGCTGGCTGATGCAAGCCTGTTCGCCAGCGCGATTCCCGAAGTGCAGCGGCTGATGACGGCGCAGATGACAGCCAGCGAACGCATCGTCTGGTTTGCACGCGGCGCACTGGTGGATGAAGTGATCTACCGGCTGATCGGCATCACCGCGATTGCGTGGTGTCTGGCGCTCGTCAGCGGCCTGCGTGGGGGCAGGCTCGTCTGGCCGGTGATCCTGCTGGTCGCGCTGGTCGTCTATCCCAATGGCAATTGGGCCTATTTCAGCGCGCTTGAACCTTCGGTGCTGACCGTGCTGCGCGCGCTTTCCCTCCACGGCGCAGCGGGGGTGCTTTGGGGCTGGCTCTACTGGCGGCACGGTTGGCTGAGCGCGGTGACCGGCCATGTTGCTGCGCACCTGTCGCTTCAGCCGCTGCTGTCGCTGCTCGCTGCGGCTTGACCTGATCCCGGTCCTTGCGCAGAAGCAGACCCGGGGAGAGACTAATGAGCGGACACAGCGACAAGCGCCTGCAGCTGACAATTTACGTCCTGCTGGTGGTCTATGTGCTCAATTTTCTCGACCGGCAAATCGTCGGCATTCTTGCCGAGCCGATCTCGCGCGAACTGGGCCTCAGCGACACCCAGATCGGGTTGATGACCGGGATTGCCTTCGCGCTGTTCTACACCGGCCTCGGCATTCCCATTGCGCGGTTCTGCGACCGGCCGACAACCAGCCGGGTCAAGGTCATCGCGGTGTGCCTGGCCATCTGGTCGGCGATGACCGCGCTGTGCGGCTCGGCGCAGAATTTTGCCCAGATGTTCCTTGCGCGGATTGGCGTCGGCATCGGCGAGGCAGGTGGAACCCCGCCTGCGCATTCGTTGATTGCAGAGATGGCCGCGCCGGAAAAGCGCGCCTCGGCGCTGTCGCTTTATCAACTTGGCCCACCGATCGGCGGGCTGATCGGCATGGTGCTTGGCGGCTTTCTGGCGGACAGCATCGGCTGGCGCTGGGCTTTTGTCGTGGTCGGCGCGCCCGGTGTGCTGCTGGCTCTGGTGGTGGTGATCTTGCTGCGCGATCCGCGGCAGGATGTGCCGGTCCCGAAGCCCGCAAAGCCGGAGCGTCTCAGCATTGCCGCTTCGGCAGGCCGGATCGCCGGTGAATTCCGCGAAGCCTTTCAGACCATTTGGGCCAGCCGCGCCAACCGGCTGATCATGCTCTCGGTCGCTTTCGCTGCGACCGCAAATTACGGCATGCTAATCTGGGGGCCGATCTATCTCCAGCGCACGTTCGGGCTGAGCGCCGGACAGACCGGGCTTTGGTTCGGCCTTGCCAACGGGATCGGCTCGGCGCTCGGGGTCTGGTACGGCGGGCAGTTGGGCGACCGACTGATGAAGCGCGGCAAGCAGCACCTGATGACCGGGCCGGCGATTGCCATTGCGATTTCGTGCCCGCTGCTGGTGCTCGGCCTGATGGCCAACGACTGGCGGCTGGCGATCGCGCTGTTTTTCCCTGCCATCGGCGTGCTGTGGCTGCATGTCGGCCCGGCCTACAGCGCGGTGCAGGGCCTCGTGCCGCCTTCCAGCCGCGCGACCGCCAGCGCGGCGATTCTGCTGATGCAGAACCTGTTTGGCCTGGGCATCGGCTCTTATGCGATTGGCGCCCTGTCAGACCACTACAAGCCGGAGTACGGCGCGGATTCGGTGCGGGTGGTGCTCGTGGTGCTGATCGGCGTGGTGACTTTGCTGGCCGCCGCGCTGCAATGGCGCAGCCGCAAGTATCTGCCGGCGGAGCTGGACCGCTACACCTGATCAGTGTTTTTTGCGCGTCAATTCCCGCATTGCGTCGTCAAGCCCTTGCAGCGTCAGTGGATACATTGATCCGCCCATGATCTCGTGGATCAGCTTGGTCGATTGCGAATAGTCCCACTGCTTTTCGGGCGTAGGATTGATCCACACCGTCGCCGGGTAAACATGCCGTACGCGCTCAAGCCAGACCGCGCCTGATTCCTCATTGAAATGCTCGACCGAGCCGCCCGGATGGCTGATCTCGTAGGGGCTCATCGAGGCATCGCCGACGAAGATCACTTTGTAGTCGTGGCCATATTTGTGGAGAATATCCCAGGTCGGCGTGCGTTCGGAAAAGCGGCGGCGGTTGTCCTTCCACACGCCTTCATAGAGGCAATTGTGGAAGTAGAAGAATTCAAGGTTCTTGAACTCGGCGCTGGCGGCGCTGAACAGCTCTTCGACCAGCTTCACGTATGGGTCCATCGAGCCGCCGTTGTCGAGGAACAGCAGCACTTTGACCGCATTGCGCCGCTCGGCGCGCATGTGGATGTCGAGCCAGCCCTGCTTGGCGGTGCCATCAATGGTGGCGCCCAGATCGAGCTCTTCGGCATTGCCCTCGCGGGCGAAGCGGCGCAGCCGGCGCAGCGCGATCTTGATGTTGCGGGTGCCGAGCTCGCGCGTGTTGTCGAGGTTCTGGAACTCGCGCTTTTCCCAGACCTTGATCGCGCGGCCATGCTTGCCTTCGCCGCCGATGCGCACGCCTTCGGGGTTATAGCCCGAATGGCCAAACGGAGAGGTGCCGTTGGTGCCGATCCACTTGTTGCCGCCCTGATGGCGTTTTTCCTGCTCCTCGATCCGCTGCTTCAGCGTCTCCATGATCTCGTCCCACGAGCCCAGGGCCTTGATCTTCTCCATTTCTTCTTCGGAGAAATAGCGCTCGGCGAGGGCTTTCAGCCAATCCTCGGGGATCTCCACCGGTTTCTGGCCATAGTCAGTCATCACGCCTTTGAAGACTTTGGCGAAGACCTGATCGAACCGGTCAAGCAGCCCCTCGTCCTTCACGAATGTCGCGCGGGAGAGATAATAGAACGCCTCGGGCGTCTGCTCGATAACGTCCTTCTCCAGCGCCTCGAGCAGGGTGAGGTGCTCCTTGAAGGAGGCGCTGATGCCAGCGGCGCGCAGTTCGTCGATGAAGTTGAAGAACATTGGGCTAGTCCTTTGCGACTGGCGGCGGAGGCTGCCGGTCGAAGCGCTCCATCGCCGGATCGATCTGCGCCCAGTTCGGTGCATCGTCCAGCCAGATGGCGGTGTCTGGACTTAGCCCGTGGCCCACATCGAGGAAGCCGAGACGGAACGAGCCCATGTGCCGCCGAGCCGAGGACTGCCCGAAGACGGGCACACCGCACTGGCGGCAGAAGAATTGGGAGAGGGTGTTGCCGCTGGCCGCCGGGGTCTGGTGTTCGCCCAGCTCACCGGTCAGTTCGACGCCATCCAACAGGAACATAGCATTGTTGCTGGGGCCGCCGGCAGCGGTCTGCTGGCACTGACGGCACCAGCACTGGCGCACGCCAAGCGGTTCGGACGTGATCACGGCCTTGACTGCGCCGCAGCCGCAGCGTCCGGTGTAGGGCGCGGGCAAGATCAGTTCTGCCGCCGCGCCATGAAGGCCAGCCGCTCAAACAGCATCACGTCCTGCTCGTTCTTCAGCAGCGCGCCGTGGAGCGGCGGGATCGCCTTGGTCGGGTCGCGGTTCTGCAGGACGTCGAGCGGCATGTCTTCGTTCATCAGCAGCTTGAGCCAGTCGAGCAGTTCGCTGGTCGAAGGCTTCTTCTTCAGCCCCGGCACGTCGCGGACCTCGTAGAAGATGTCCATCGCCTTGGTCACAAGCGTCTTCTGGATCTTGGGGAAGTGGACGTCGATGATCGCTTGCAT
>CAXNKI010000062.1:0-7036 GCA_964202645.1 Alphaproteobacteria bacterium
CACCACCGGACGTCTCGCCGATCCGCGCAGCTTCTGCATCCAGAAGACCCTGCAGGATATCGCCCATGGAGAGCCGGTCGACCAGAACCTGATGTTCGCGGGGCATTCCGCCTACCGCTTCAAGCAGGACCCGTTCTATTCGAACAATTTCACTCCGACCGTGAAGCAACTGGTAGACCGGATACTGACCGGCGATTGATTGGAGCGACAGTGCAGGGCCGGGTGATCTCGCTGAGCAAATCAGATGTCCATGGCTTCTCCAAGCAAATCTGTGATGCGGTTGAGCTGATCGCCGGACTGGGCATTGTCGGCGATGCCCATGCCGGGCTAACTGTACAACACCGCTCGCGCGTGGCCACCGATCCCAGCCAACCTAATCTGCGGCAGGTCCACCTGATTTCTGCCGAACTGCTGGAAGAGCTAGAGGCGCAAGGCTTCGCGCTTGCGCCCGGCGATCTTGGCGAAAACATGCTTACCGGAGAGATCGACCTTCACGCCTTGCCGCAGGCCACGCGACTGCGTTTTCCCTCCGGCGCGGAACTGGAAGTGACCGGGCTTCGCAATCCTTGCGCCCAGATCGAGGCTTTCATGCCCGGCTTGCTAGGCCAATTCGCCTGGCGAACCGAGCAAGGCGAACTCGTGCGCCGGGCAGGAATCATGGCGATTGTCACGACCGGCGGTAGCGCACACCTCGGTGATCCGATCGCGGTTACTTTGCCCGACCTCCCGCACCGCCCGCTGGAGCGCGTTTGACCTCGCCCAACAGCCGAGCGACTGATTTGGCTGAGTGCGGGCTTCAGCTGCGCTTGTTGCTCCACACCACCTGGCCGATGCCGACAGCTGCGAGAATTGCCCCGTAGAGCGCCCACTTCGGGTCGCCCACCATAAAGCCGCGCATCACTGCCTTGAGACCGTATCCGGTGCCCTGCATGATCCAGACACTGCCCATGGCAATCATCAGCAGACCCAGCAGGCTACTGACGATCCGCATCACGATGTTGAACAGATTCCACATGGCATTTTCCTTCTCACCAGATTGCCCCGGAATAGAGGCGGTTCTAGTCAAACTCCCACCCGCGCTCACCGTGGCTGGCGATGTCCAGCCCTTCGCGCTCGGTATCATCGCTCACCCGCATCGGCATCAGCCAGGAGATGCCAAGCGCCAGTAGTGCGCTGGCCAGAGCCGACCAGATCGCGACGACAAAAACGCCAACAGCCTGGCCGCCAAGCTGGCCGGCAATGGAATAGGTTGCCGCGTCGCCGGTGCCGCCAAATGCAGGCGCCATGAACACTGCAAGTAACAACGATCCGGCCATCCCGCCCATGCCGTGCACCGCAAAAACGTCGAGGGAATCATCGATCTCGAGCTTCGACTTGATGACCTTGATCATCGGATAACAGATGCAGGCTGCCACCAGACCGAAGATCAACGCCGCGCCAGGTGAGATGAAGCCGGCTGCCGGGGTGACCGTGGCGAGCCCCGCCACCGCACCGGTGGCAAAACCGATCGCGGTCGATTTGCCGACCATGAAACGCTCGATCACCAGCCAGGCCATCGCCGCTGCACAAGCGGCGGCATGGGTGTTGATGATCGCTGAGGCCGCATCGTCGTTGGCCGCTACGGCCGAGCCGCCGTTGAACCCGAACCAGCCGACCCACAACAGGCCGGCGCCGATCATCACCAGCACCGGACTGTGCGGCAGCATCAGCGTCTTGGGGAAACCCTGTCGCTTGCCAAGCAGCGCGGCGATGACCAGCGCAGAGACACCCGCAGTGGTATGCACGACGATGCCACCGGCAAAATCGAGCGTGCCGAACTGGCTCGCCAGCCAGCCGCCGCCCCACACCCAGTGGGCGACCGGTGCATAGACCACCAGGCCCCAGAGTGCACAGAACGCCACCACCCAGCCAAACCGGGCGCGATCAACCCAGGCGCCGGCCATCAGCGCCGGCGTGATTGCGGCGAAAGTCATCTGGAACAGTGCGAAAGAGTTTTCGGGCACCAGATAGCCATCGCGGACATTACCGAGATCGATCAGCATCCAGGCATTGCCTGCGCCCAGCCAGCCACTGGTGACTGCGCCGAATGCCATGGTGTAGCCGCAGACGATCCACAGCAGCGATGCAACTGCAGCAATCGCGCCACACTGGACCATCACCGAAAGCACATTCTTGGCGCGCAGCAACCCGCCATAAAACAGGATCAGGCCGGGCAGGGTCATCATCAGAACAAGCGCTGTGGAGGTCAGTATCCAGGCAGTATCGCCGGTGTCAGCGACGTCAGCCAGAGCTTCCTGAGCGTGGGCAACGCCCGGTGTGGCAAAGGCAAATGCCCCAAGCAAGCTGGCAATCCGTCTCATCATCTTGCGGAACTCCCCGTTGAACCGGCTTGATCTGCCTGGCTCGATTCCCAGCGCATTGCTCTAGAGCAAGTCTGCGCAGTCCGACAAGCTGCGTTTGTGGGCGCAATTGCTCCGCTGCGCCGCCTTTTCCACTGTAGCGCCCACCCGCCATGACGCCACCGCCTTGATGCAAGGGCCGCCCTTTGCCTATGGTGTAGCAATGTCTATTGTGAACCATCTGACGGCTGCCCTGATTTCACTGTGTCTGGGGATTTCGATTGTTGCCCAGCCTGCGCAGGCCCAGCAGCGCGAATTGCCTTATTGGGCCGCGCTCAGGGTTGGCGAGGTGAACTTGCGAGCCGGGCCGAGCGAAGATTATCGCATCAGCTGGGTCTATCGCCGCGTGGGCCTGCCGCTGAAAGTGTTGCGGATCAAGGAAGGTTGGCGGCTGGTCGAGGATCCGGGCGGCACGCGGGGCTGGCTGCTGGCTCAGTTCCTGACCCGTCAGCGCGGGGCCATCATCATCGGCAAAGAGCCCGCGGATATGCGCGAAAGCGGCGATGCAGCTTCGCGCCTGCGCTGGCGATTTGCACCAGGCCATGTCGGCAAGCTTGGCGAATGCAGCGCAGGGTGGTGCGCGCTGGATGTTGGCGGACGAAGCGGATTCGTTCCGCAGGACCGGCTTTGGGGGGCAGGGGAGCCCTGATCGGGACTCCCCTGAACCTGCCCTACTTCGTGTGTGGTTTGACCTGATAAAGCGCGCCCTTGGGATCAGTCGCGGTGAAGCTGCCATCGGCGCCGGGTGCGGAATTGGCGTAACAGGTGGTCTCGCCCTTTTCCGAAGCGAAGCACAGTTTGCCATCGGTCATCGTCCATTTGCCCTTGTCCGTGACTTTATCCTTGTCGTCGCGGTCAACGAAATTGCCATCGGCAACCAGCGTGGTGACGCCTTTGGAGCCATCGGGCCGTGTCACGTCATAGCTGCCCGCCGGGGGCGCGTAGTTGGCTGCCGCAGCCGTTGCGGCGGCGCTAGCCGATCCTGATGCGGCTGGGTCAGCCGGGGCTTCGTTCTTCGAACCGCAGGCGGCCAGCAGCACGCAGCCGGCTATAATTGTGAACCTCTTCATGTCGCTTCTCCCGGTATGTGTTTGGGAGGCGAGGGCTAGCATGAAGTCGTGCCGCTGGCGAAGCACAATTCCAGCCAAGTCAGACCAGCTCTATTGCCAGCGCGGTCGCCTCGCCACCACCGATGCACAGTGAGGCAACACCGCGTTTGAGACCCTTGGTCTTCAGCGCTGCGATAAGCGTGGTTATGATCCGCGTGCCCGAGGCTCCGATCGGATGACCGAGCGCCGTCGCGCCGCCGTTGACGTTGATCTTCTCGTGTGGAATTCCGAGGTCGTGCATTGCGAACATCGCAACGCAGGCGAAGGCCTCGTTGATCTCGAACAGGTCGACATCGCCGATTTTCCAGTCCGCCTTGGCGAGCAGCTTTGTGATCGCGGCGACTGGGGTGGTCGGGAAGCGGTTTGGCTCGTGCGCGTGGGCGGAGAGCGCGACAACGCGGGCCACTGGGGTGAGGCCCCTGGCATCAGCAACGCTCTGGCGGGTGAGGACCATCGCGGCGGCGCCATCGGAAATCGAGCTCGAGCTCGCCGCCGTGATTGTGCCGTCCTTGGCGAATGCGGGCTTGAGTGTCGGGATCTTGTCAGGGCGGCCCTTGCCGGGCTGCTCGTCGGTATCGACCACGACATCGCCGCCGCGGGTCTTCACCGTCACCGGCACGATTTCGCCCACGAAAGCGCCGCTGGCGATGGCGGCTTGTGCCCGGCGCAGCGATTCGATCGAATAGGCGTCCTGTGCCTCGCGGGTCAGCTGGTATTCGTCGGCGACAGCCTGGGCAAAGGAGCCCATCGATCCGCCGTCATACGCGTCTTCCAGACCGTCGAGGAACATGTGATCGTAAGCTGTGTCATGACCCGCGCGCGCGCCGCTGCGGTGCTTCTTGAGCAGATAGGGCGCGTTGGTCATGCTTTCCATGCCGCCGGCGATCACCAGGTCGATCGAACTGCTGGCGAGCGCCTCTGCCCCCATGATCACGGTCTGCATACCAGAGCCGCAAACCTTGTTTACAGTCGTTGCCTCAACCGAAATCGGCAGGCCCGCCTTCAGCGCCGCCTGGCGTGCAGGGGCTTGTCCCAGCCCGGCGGGCAGCACGCAGCCCATGTAGATCCGATCGAAATCCTCGCCAGCGACCCCTGACCGCTCGACCGCCGCCTTGACCGCCGCCGCGCCGAGATCGGTCGCCGAAGCATCGGAAAAGACGCCCTGCAGGCCGCCCATCGCCGTGCGGGCATAGGAGAGGATGACGACGGGATCGGATGCCGAAAAGTTGGTCATTGGACGCGACTCTTTCATGAACAGCGCAGATTGTGAATCGCGGCTTCTTAATGTTGCACTGCGGCAAAAGCAATGGCATCACACTTGAGGCAAAAGATGTGCCTATCCGGCATTCCCCCCACTTGCGCGCGCCAGCGGTGCGGACTAGGGCGCGGGGCAATTGGTCTCATTGGCGAGTCAGCAACTTGGTCGACCTATCGCAATATCTGCCGATCCTGATCTTCCTTGGCATCGCCTCGGGGCTATCGGCGCTGCTGGTGTTCCTGCCGATGGGTGTCGCGCGGCTCACTGGCGCGCACAACCCCAGTGCGGACAAGCTCAGCGAATACGAATGCGGCTTTCCCGCCTTTGAAGATCCGCGCAGCCAGTTCGACGTGCGGTTCTATCTGGTGGCGATCCTGTTTATCATTTTCGATCTCGAAGCCGCTTTCCTCTTTCCGTGGGCGGTCAGCCTCGACATGACCGGCTGGCCGGGCTGGATCACCATGATGATTTTCCTCGCCGAACTGCTCATCGGCTTTGCCTATGCGTGGAAAAAGGGAGCGTTGGACTGGGAATGAACGCTATTATCGCCCCCAATTCGCCTAACGTTCCGCCGAACCAGGACTTCTTTCTGGACCTCAATTCGCAGGTTCAGGACAAGGGCTTCCTTGTTGCCTCCACCGAGGACCTGTTCCAGTGGGCGCGCACTGGCTCGCTATGGTGGATGACGTTTGGCCTCGCCTGCTGCGCGGTCGAGATGATCCACGTCAACATGCCGCGTTATGACATGGAGCGCTTCGGCGTCGCCCCGCGCGCCTCTCCGCGCCAGTCGGACGTGATGATCGTGGCCGGCACACTGTGCAACAAGATGGCCCCGGCGCCGCGCAAGGTCTATGACCAGATGAGCGATCCGAAATACGTCATCTCGATGGGCAGCTGCGCCAATGGCGGCGGCTATTATCACTATAGCTACAGCGTCGTGCGCGGCTGCGACCGGATCGTTCCAGTGGACATTTACGTCCCCGGTTGCCCGCCGACTGCCGAAGCCTTGCTCTATGGCGTAATGCAGTTGCAGCGGAAAATCCGCCGGGTGGGGACGATCGAGCGGTGAGCGTAGTCCACTCCGCCCCCAAATTCGCGTCCAGCGAAGGCGTGCTTGATGCGCTGACCAAGGCGCTCGGCCCGATGCTGGTTGCCGCTCACGAAGCGCACGGCGAACTGGTGCTCACTGTCCAGCGCGAGTCCATCGAAGACGCCTTGCGCGAGCTGCGCGATAACCACGAATACCAGCAGCTGATGGAAATCGCCGGGGTCGACTACCCCGAGCGCGCCGAACGCTTCGAGTGCAACTATTGCCTGCTTAGCCTGACGAAGAACCACCGCGTGATCGTCAAGGTCCACGCCGCAGAGAACACACCCGTTCCCACCGTCACCACGCTGTGGCCGGTCGCGGGTTGGCTGGAGCGCGAAGTGTTCGACATGTTCGGCGTTGTCTTCGCCGGCAACACCGACTTGCGCCGCATCCTCACCGACTATGGCTTCGAAGGTCACCCCTTCCGCAAGGATTTCCCGCTGAGCGGCTATCAGGAGCTTCGCTATTCCGAGGAGGAAAAACGCGTGGTGTATGAGCCGGTCGAACTCGCGCAGGACTTGCGCCAGTTTGACTTCATGAGCCCCTGGGAAGGTGCCAACTACGTGCTGCCGGGCGATGAAAAGTCGGAGGCCAAGCCATGAGCTCCTTCGTCACCGAACAGTCGCCCACCACCGGCGACGAGGTCATCTCGAACTACACGATCAACTTTGGCCCGCAGCACCCGGCCGCGCACGGCGTGCTGCGCATGGTGATGGAGCTCGACGGCGAGATCATCGAGCGGATCGATTGTCACGTCGGCCTGCTGCATCGCGGCACCGAGAAGCTTATCGAGCACAAGACCTATCTGCAGGCGCTGCCCTATTTTGACCGGCTCGATTATTGCTCGCCGCTCGCGATGGAGCACTCTTATGTGCTGGCCATCGAGAAGCTGCTCAACATCGAAGTGCCGATCCGCGCGCAATATCTGCGCGTGCTGTTCGCCGAGCTGACCCGCATCTGCAACCACATGCTCAATCTCGGCAGCCATGTCATGGACGTCGGCGCGATGACGCCGAACCTGTGGCTGTTCGAAATCCGCGAGGATTGCCTCAACTTCTTCGAACGCGCCGCCGGCGCCCGCATGCACATGGCCTGGTTCCGCCCCGGCGGGGTGCATCAGGATGTGCCGCTGAAATTGCTGACGGACATAGCCGACTGGCTCGACACCCGCCTGCCGACC
>CAXNKI010000063.1:0-7032 GCA_964202645.1 Alphaproteobacteria bacterium
GGGGGGTGCCCCTCCGGTGGGGTCTGGTTGGTCAGGAAATTGATAGGGGGTGGGGGTGCTGATTCGAACTGCCGGACTGCGCAGGGCTTCAGCTGTTGCTGCCCCTTGCGCATTTTGTCCGCCAAATGTCCGCCCAATCGCGCGGGACATAGCGCAATCTTTGGAATAACCCATTGAAAAATATGGTGAGCCCTGCTGGGTTCGAACCAGCGACCTACTGATTAAAAGTCAGTTGCTCTACCGACTGAGCTAAGGGCCCTCCCTGCGCCCGCGTCCCCTAGGCAGCGGCCACGGCTTGGTCAAGCGAGCATACAGCTGGGCAAGGGTCAGGCCGGTCAGCGGGTCGGGCCACTGCGGCGCAATGGACCGCGCCGGGCCCAGCACGAAGAGCCGCTCGCGAAAGGCAATGTGGGGCACGGTCAGCTCTGGTGAAGCCCAGAACCCGCCCTGCCAGAGCACCACGTCCAGATCGAGCACCCGCGCGCCCCAGCGCTGTCCACCGCGCCGGCGGCCGAAACGCTGCTCGATGCGCTTGAGCCGCTTCAGCAGCTCCGGCGGAGCGCCCGCGAACCGCACGAGCGCCGCTGCATTGGCATAGCGGCGCTGCGACGGGCCCAGCGGCGCGCTGGCGATGATCCGCGATGCCGCCACCACCGCGAGCTTCTTTTTGTCCAGCGCGGCGAGCGCTGCGCGCAGCACGTTTTCGGGCGCGCCATGCTTGTGGTGCCGCCGGTTCGAGCCGAGCGCGATGAGATAGAGGGGGGCAGGCTCAGATATCTTGCGTGAGGCGGCCATAAAGCTCCGGTCTGCGATCACGGAAGAAGCCCATCCCGGCGCGGTGCCTTGCCGCGCGGCCCAGATCAAGCGCGGCGATCAGCGTGCCGCTTTCCTCGCTGCCATATTCGGCCACCAGATCGCCCCATTCGTCGCTGATGAAGCTGTGCCCATAGAAGCGCTGACCACCACTGGGGCCGTCCTCGGTCCCGATACGGTTGGCCGCGATCACCGGCATGCAGTTCGAGACGGCATGGCCCTGCATGGCGCGCCGCCACATCCGGCTGGTGTCGAGATCGGTGTCATAAGGCTCGCTGCCGATCGCGGTGGGATAGAGCAGCATCTCGGCCCCCATCAAGGCCATCGCCCGCGCACATTCGGGATACCACTGGTCCCAGCAGATACCCACACCGATCCGCGTTCCTGCGACCTCCCACACCTTGAAGCCGGTGTTGCCGGGGCGGAAATAGAACTTTTCCTCATAGCCCGGGCCGTCCGGGATATGGCTCTTGCGATAGGTGCCAAGCACTTCGCCTTGCTCGTCGATCATCGCCAGCGTGTTGTAATAGTGTTGCCCGTCGCGCTCGAAAAAGCTGGTGGGAATGGCAACCCGCAGCTTGCCAGCCAGTGCCTGCATGGCCTTGACCGAGGGATGTTCCAGTGTCGGCCTGGCGAGCGCGAACAGGGCCTCGTCCTCGACCTTGCAGAAATAGGGCCCGGAAAACAGTTCGGGCGGCAGCACAACTTGCGCGCCCGCCTTCGCTGCTGCTTCCACCAGCGCGGAAACCGCAGCGATGTTTTCCGCTTCATCCGGTGCGCCAAGCGCCAGCTGGAGCGCGGCAACCGTGACTGTGCTCATGCCGCAGCGATCACGGCCGCTTGCGGAACAGCAAGGTCATCCGGTCGCTCTCGCCAATCGCCTGCATGCGCGGCTTGTCAGCATCGGCGACACCGCGCAGACCCGGCGGGAGCATCCAGACGCCGCCCGGATGATTGGCCGGATCGGCGGGGTTGGCGTTGATCTCGCTTTTGCCGACCAGGGCGAAGCCGTGCGCCTCGACCAGCGCGATCACGTCCTTTTCGCGCAGATAGCCCTTGCTCGCGTCGGTATAGGCAGCAGGGGCATCGGCGCGGGCGCGGTGCTGTTCGATGCCGAGCAGGCCGTCGTCCTTCAGCAGGCGGCGCATCGCGGTCAGCTCGCGGTGCATCATGTTCATCCGCCACAGGTTGTGCATCTCGCGGAAGATCAGCACCCGGTCGACTGTGCCATTGAGGCTCGCGGACAGGCCGTCGGTATTATAGGCGCCGATGCGTTCTGCCGGAACGCCAGTCCATTGGGCGGCTTGCGCGGGCAGGGTTCCAGCCAGATTGGCGAACATGTTGCGCATCCGCTCTTCCATGGTGCGGCTATCGGGATTGATCCCGATATAGCGCCCGGCAGTGCCCAGATAGGGCACCAGGACGCGGGTCCACCAACCGGACGAAGGCATATAGTCGACCACGGTCATGCCGGGTTCGACGCGAAAGAAGGCAAGCGTTTCGACAGGATGGCGAAAGGCGTCGCGGGCACGGTCGTTGTCGCGCCGCGCGTCAGCGATGACCGGGGTCAGGGCTTGCTGTGCTGCCGGGGAGAGCGCCGCCGGCGAGGTCTTCGCCGCATGGCCCCGATGGTGTTCGGCAGCGGCCGGGGCGGCCAGAACCAGAGCGGCGGCAAGGATGGCAAAGGTACGCATGGTCGAACCTCACAAAGGCAACGATGACAAGCACGCAGGCAGTGCCTATCTTGTGCGCGAAGGAGTAACGGAAAAATGGGTGAATCTGCAACGGCAATTGTCGCCGGAGGTTGTTTCTGGTGCACCGAGGCAGTGTTCCTCGATTGCCTGGGCGTGAGCGCGGTCGAAAGCGGCTATATCGGCGGCGCAAATGCCAATCCGACCTACCGCGAGGTTTGCTCGGGCACCACCGGTCATGCCGAGGCGATCCGGGTGACCTTTGATCCGGCGGTGCTTGCCCATGCCGACCTGCTCGATATCTTCATGGCGACGCACGATCCCAGCCAGCTTAACCGACAGGGCAACGATGTCGGCACGCAGTATCGCTCGGCGATCTTTCCGCTTGATGATGCCCAGCACACCGAGGCCGAGGCGGCTATTGCCCGCTGGAACGCCGATCACCCTGGCCAACAGGCAGTGACGACCATCGAGGGCCCGGCGCCCTGGTATCCCGCCGAAGACTATCACCAGGCCTATTGGCAGGGCGAAGGCCAGCGCAACCCTTATTGTCTCGCTGTGATCCCGCCCAAGCTCGCCAAACTTCGCAAGAGCTTCGCGGCCCGCGCGAAAACCTGACCGGGAGTGCCCGATCCGGACGGCAGGGCGCGCCGTGCTTGAGACGAAATGCGGCTCGCGGGCATTCGTCCCGGATATACCGCCACTGGTCGCAGGCCCCCTTGATCTGGGGATGCCACTTCGATTCTCTATGGCGCTGGGGCTATTGATCGGTGCCGGGGGGCACTGATTAAGGCTGGAAAAAGACATGCCTTTCGGTTCGCAGAAAACACATAATACTGGCTCACGTAATACATCCCGCTTTGACCATCCGTCAGTTGGCCGCTCATCGCTGCGATGCTTGCTGCAGGTCACTGCCGTTCAGGCCGGATCACTGGCGGCCGCATGCGAAGCCGCGCGATGACCGCGCTGCTGACCATCCTTTTCGTCGCAGCCTCGATCCTGGCGCTGTCGAGTATGTTCGCTACTGCCAGGCGCTATGCCGGCGCAGTGCTGGCGCTGGGCGAGCCGACCGCGCCGCGACCAAGGCCGCGCAACCGCCGCTCGATCGCCAGCCGCAGCCGCGTGCGCACGCCAAGGCGCGCTGCGATGCGCGGCAAGCGATTGCTAAGCAATCCGGGATGCGAGCCGCCAATCAGGATTAGGCTCTAGAGTTTTCGAGGGGCGCCGCGAGCAGTCGGCAAGGGGGGAAGCGATGTCCATATTCATGATAAACCGGCACCGGCGTTTTGCGGTGCGCAACAACGTCTGCCTGCGGACCGGCAATGGCGAAGTGCACCGTGGCCGGATGATCGAGGTCTCGCTTGAGACATGCCGCATCGCAGCCTGCGGCCATGGCGGGTTTTTCGTCGATCAGGTGGTGACGGTCGAGATCGAGGGCTTCGGTGATTTTACCGGGGCGATCCGCTCGGTTGGCGAATCAAGCTTTGCGGTCCGCTTCGTCCAGCCGATTCCAAGCGCCGAATTGCAGGAACTGGTTGGATCTGCCGGCGACGAGGCGCGGCCGATCCTGCAATTGCCGGCGTTCGGGATTTAGGCGGAATCTAGGACCGCGCGCCGCGCGGTCCAGGAGCAATCAGACTCAGTCCCCTTCGCCGGGCTCGGCGGAGAACAGCGTCTCGAACTTGCCTTCAACGCCCTTGAACTCATCGGCGTCTTCCGGGCTGTCTTTCTTGGTCGTGATATTGGGCCACTCGGCGGAATACTTGGTGTTGAGCTCCAGCCACTGCTCCAGCCCGCTTTCGGTATCGGGCAGAATCGCTTCAGCCGGGCATTCGGGCTCGCACACACCGCAATCGATGCATTCGCTGGGGTTGATCACCAGCATGTTCTCGCCCTCGTAGAAGCAATCTACCGGACAGACTTCCACGCAATCCATATATTTGCAGCGGATACAGGCGTCAGTGACGACATAGGTCATGGCTGCAAGTCCCCTTCGGCAGCGTGGTTGAGTTGCACCGCTGCTAGAGGCAAATCCTCGGCCCCGTCAAGCACCCGATAGCAGCTTTGCGCTTCGGGGGCCGCGCCACGCCGCATTGGTAGTGCAACAAGTTCGATCACCCGCAAGCGTTCAGCCTGCACAAATGTCACCACATCGCCCACTGCGACTTTGGCATGGGCGCGCTCGATCCGCCGACCATTGAGCCGCATGTGGCCTGCTTCTGCCATGGTCTGCGCCAGGCTTCGGGTCTTTGCGAGGCGCAGATACCACAAGAGCTTGTCGATCCTCATGAATCGTCGATTCTCAACGCACCAGCTCTGCCAACGCGGCAAAAGCGCCCGCCGGCGCTGCCGGTGATGCTTCGCGCACGGGAGCCGGGCGGTCAGGCCGCCACCGCCAGAGCAGCCGCGCCGGCGGCCCGAATGCCCCTTCCGGCAAAGTGCGCGGCACGATCGGGGTAAATCCCGCAAGGCCGAGCATCCGCGCATAGCTCGCCGTGGTGAGGCCTCTGGAAACCGCGCGCGCCGGATCGAGCGCAAAGGCCCGCCGCGCGCCGCCCCTGGCATTTGCGGCAACCCGAACGCCATGCGCTTCGCGCAGCAGCTTCTCGGCAACATCCAGCCGCAGCCATTGTTTGCCCAGCGCGCGGTATCCCGGCGGCAGGGCGCTGCCACTGGCGGCCAGCACTGGCGGCATGATGGGTTCGGGTGGCAACATGCGTTGGCCGCTGAGCAGCGCCAGTTCGCGCCACATGCCGAGCGCCTTCGGCTTGAGCATGGCGGGAACGAACAGATCGAGCGCGCCGACGCGCACGCCCAGTTTCGCCAGCATACCGCGCTGGGCAGGCGCGAGGTGTTCAATACCGGAGCTGGCAATGCCGGAGCCGCGCCGCTCCAGCATGCCGCCCGCCTCGACCAGCCGGATCAGCAAGGCGCGCAGTTCCGGCCCGGCTTGTTCGCTGCGGCTGGCTGTATCAAGCCGGACCAGGGGCGCGAGCGCGGCCACCGCCCTCTCCAGCCAGTGCTCCAGGGCTTCCAGCAGGCCACGCCGCGCCGCTTCGGGCAACACCGCGAGCGCCGGATCGGCAATCAGCCGGGGGGCGAGCGGCCCGCGTCCGCGCGCCAGCACAGCGAGTGTCTCACCTTCCCACAGCAATGCGCCGCCTTCGAGCCGCAATTGCGCCGCGCTCTCGCGAATTGCCAGGGCCAGTGTCTCGGCCCGCGCGCCGGCAATCGCGGGCACATGCCGCTCGGCGGCGGCGAGCAGCAGCTTGTGGTCGCCGTGCCGCGCCGCCGGATCGATCGCGAAGCGAAAGCCCTTGAGCTCGCCGAGGGCCTCGCCATCGACCAGCACGCTGTCGCCGTCGAGCCGCACCGGCAGCAGCGCCGCATCGGGGCCAAGCTTTTTCATCAGCACAGCAGTGCGCCGGTTGACAAAGCGTTCGGTCAGCCGGGCATGCAGCGCATCCGACAGCCGCGCCTCGACCGCGCGGGCGCGCGCTGCCATCTCGTCCTTGGCCAGCACCCAGTCGGGCCGCTGGGTGATGTAGGACCAGCTGCGCACCGAAGCGATTCGGCCCTGCAGCGTGTCGATATCGCCCGCCGGGTTGTCGAGCGCAGCGATGGCCTGCGCGACATAGTCGCTGCCGAGCTGGCCGTGGCGCAGATCCTGCCACAGCCGGGCGACAAAGCGGCTATGGGTTTCGGCGCCTTGCTGGCGGAAGTCTGGCAGCGAGCAGGCCTGCCAGAAGCGAGCGACCTGGGTCCCTCCGCGCAAACCCCCGGCGATCTCCGGTTCCTCGGCCAGCCGCCGCAGCACGGCGAGGTCTATCGCTTCGGGCGCTGCCATCAGTTCGGGCGAGACCGGCGGCGCTTCGAGATCGGCGATCAGCGTCTCGACGCTGTCGTAGCGCGGTTCTGCCTCGCGCCAGAAGAGCCGGGTGATCGGCGGGAACTTGTGTTCCTCGATGGCATAGACTTCCTCGTCGGCGAACTCTGCGTCGCGGCCCCCATTTCCAGCATTGGCGCTGCCCGACAATGTGCCGAATGTGCCATCACGCTGGTGGCGTCCGGCGCGCCCGGCGATCTGCGCCATCTCGGACGTGGTCAGGCGGCGCTGGCGCACTCCGTCGAACTTGGAAAGCCCGGCGAATGCGACATGGCCGATATCGAGATTGAGCCCCATGCCGATGGCATCGGTGGCGACGATATAATCGACTTCGCCCGACTGATAGAGAGCGACTTGCGCGTTACGGGTCTGAGGGCTGAGCGCGCCCATCACCACTGCCGCCCCGCCCCTGAAGCGCCGCAGCATCTCGGCAATCGCATAGACCTGTTCCGCCGAGAAAGCGACGATGGCGCTGCGAGGCGGAATGCGCGAAAGCTTCTTCGCCGGCGCATGGCTGAGCGTGGAAAAGCGCGGCCGGGTGATGATTTCAGTTTCGGGCACCAGCGCCTTGATCATCGGCTCCAGGCTCGACGAACCCAGGAACATGGTCTCCTCGCGGCCGCGCGCGTTGAGCAACCGGTC